>NZ_JAFCLY010000070.1:0-32089 GCF_018130185.1 Bradyrhizobium sp. AUGA SZCCT0182
ATGTCGTGGCCGAGAAAGCTTACGGTGCCAGCTTGCGGCCGCAGATAACCCGTCGATATGTTGAGAAACGTGGTTTTGCCCGCCCCGTTGGGCCCAATGATGGCGAGGTTTTCGCCTTCGAGGACGTCGAGATCGATTCCATCGGCGGCAATGACTCCGCCGAACCGGATCTTGATGTTCTTTGCGGAAAGCAGGACGTTGGCCATCAATGCCCTCCCCGCCTGGATTGACCGTAGCGCTGCCGGAGGCCGATCAGGCCGTTCGGCGCGTAAAGGATGATGACGATTAGCACGACGCCGAGAATGAGCTGCCAGGAGTCCGCCAGGTGCGCCGCGGCGTAGAACCGCACGCATTCGAACATCGCAGCACCCGCAAACGCGCCGAATGCATGGGCGCCGCCGCCGAGGATCGCGATGAACACGAACTCGCCCGACTTGGTCCAGAAGCCGAACTCGGGCGTAGCGATCTGCTGGATGATCGATACCAGCGTACCGCCAATGCCGCCTAGAAATGCGGAGATCACGTAGCCGATGAGCAGTACGCGCCGCGCCGACATACCAAGATATTCGAGCCTAGTTTCGTTAGATTTCATTGCCCGCAACATGTGACCGAGCGGGCTATCGAGATAGCGTTGCACGCCGTAGAACGCAGCAATCGCGACCAAAAGGCTCACGTAGAGAATAACGTATTGGAACGTCTCCGGCGTGAACGAAAATCCAAACAAGCCAGGACGGGCGACCCGGATGCCGTCGGCGCCGTTAGTGTAGTGGAACATTTTCTCGAGCAGCGACCACAACACCATGGAGAATGCCAGGTTCAGCATTCCGAAGAAAATTTCCCGGTAGCGAACCACGAACAGGCCGACGATCAGGCCAAAAACGGTAGAGGTTATGCCTCCTAGCGCGAGAAAGATCAGGATATCGCCGCCGCCGATGTACTTGCCCCAGAATGCCGCGGTGTAGGCGCCGGTGGCGAAGAACATCGCGTGTCCGAACGATACTTGTCCCGCCTGCAGCAACAGGACGATGCCGAGCACCACGATGCCCTTGGCGAGAATGAGCGCGAATAACGTCGCCCAGCTCGCGACGAAGAGCGGCAGTACCGCGCTGGCCAGAAAGAAGATGATCGCGACTGCCGTGATCGGCTTGATACGGCCCGCCATCAGATTTTTCTCACCTGCACCGCACCGAACAGTCCGAACGGACGCACCAGAAGCACCAGCACCATCAGCAGATAGGGTACGAGAACTTCGAACTCCGGCTGCAGATAGATGACGAAGGCGCGCGTCAAACCGATCATGAGCGCCGTAAGGGCGGTGCCCTCGATCTGCCCCAGACCCGCAGTGGCTGCCACCGCGAAAGAGAGCACGATCATGTCGGCGCCCATGCCGGGCACCAGCGATGTGGTCGGCGAAGCAAGCGCGCCGCCGAGCGCCGCCAGGCTCGCCCCGATGATGAACGTAATAGAGTAGACGCGTTGGGCGTCGATGCCGATGGCGGTTGACGCCTCCCGATCCTCGGTGACTGCCAGAATCACGGCTCCCGCAAGGGTTTTCCGCAGGAAGTAACGCAGTCCGAACAGCGTCGCGACTGCCACGCCCGGAAGCAGGATGACCTGGTAGGACGTATAGTTCACGCCGAATACACTGATGTTCGGCAACAGCTTCAAGGGCTCAGCAGCGAAGATTGGCTGCACGCCCCAGATCAGACGCTGCAGATTGTCCATGATCATGAAGGCCGCGAAGGTGATCAGGAGCTGCAGCACGTCGTCCCGTCCGTAGAGCGGCCGCAACAGGAAACGCTCGATCAAACCACCGCACACGACGCCGATTACGATGGAGGCAACCAGCAGTGCGGGATAGGTAAGCCACGGCGACACCTGCGCAATCACGAGGCTGAACGTCGCGGCGAGATAGGCGCCAAAGGCGTAGAGCGAGCCGTGCGCGACATTCACCACGCGCAGCACACCGAAAATCAGGCTGAGCCCGACGGAAACCAGGAACACCAAGGCGGCGTAACTGATCCCGTCAAGGACGGCCAGTATGGCGAGAGTCGAATTCATGGAGACCTTCAAGAAAGCCGTCCTCCGGGCGAAACCGGAGAACGTGATCGGGACTACTGCTTGAAAGTCGGAACGTCCATCTTCACGAATTCCGGCTTGAGCGTCTTCAGCCACTCGACCGAGCGCACGCCAGCCGGATTGGTGATCACCTTCGGATCAAAGATCATCATGTTGTCGAGCAGTTTGAAGTCATAGCCCGGGAAAGACTTGGTGACGCCGACGAGCTGCGCTTCCAGACCCTGGTTGTCCTCTGGCCTCAGCGTGATCGGCCGACCGAAACCGGTCGCGAACTCGGTGCCGGAGGTTGCGTCTACGACCTGCTCCCGCGTCGGCCAGTTGCCGCCATTGGCCTTGATCGCCTTGTCATAGGCGGTCTGCAGCGCCGTGAAGGCCTGCGCCATGTGGTACACCGGGTAGATCGGCCAGGCGCCGGTCTTTGCTTTGAATGCCTCGGCAAAGGCCTTGAAAGCCGGATCGTTCTTCTTTTCGGGATGCAGGAACCAGTGGTCACCCCGCGCCCCAACGATCAGGCCTTCCGGGAGATCCTTGCCCAATCGCTGGATCGAAGATTCGCCGATGCCCAACACGAAGGTCGATTGTTGCAGCAGGCCGCGTTGACCGGCCTGCCGGACCAGCGTGTCGAGATCGCCGCCCCAGGAGGTGGTCAAAACGACATCCGGCCGCAATGCCAGCAGGCGCGAAACTTCGGTGGAATAGTCAGGCGCGCCGAACTTCGGAAAAAGTTCCGCCACCACCTGAACGTCGGGCTTCATCGCCTTCAGTGCGGTGGAGAAGATCTCCCAGCTTTCGCGGCCCCACGCGTAGTCCTGATTGACGACCGCGATGGTCTTGAAGTCGGGCTTTGTCTTAAGGAGATAGACGAGCACCGCCAGCATCTCCGGCGTGCCGTTAGCCTGGGTGCGGAAATTGTAGCGATACTTCTTCGTCTCCAGAATTGAAGCTGCGCCGCAATCCCACATGAAGTTCATGACCTTGAGGTCTTCGGCGACCGGGACAAGTTGATTGCAGCTCCCCGAGGAGATGGAGGCGAAAGTCGCGTCGACCTTTTCATCCTGAACCATGCGCCGGTAGTTCGAGACCAACGCCTCGCCGCCAGCGCCTTCATCGATGAAAGACAGTCTTACCGGTACGCCGCCGATGCCTCCCTTCTTATTGAGGTCTTCTGCGATCATCTCGGCCGCGGCCTTTGCCGGTACGCCGAATACGGAAGCCGGTCCCGACAGGAAAGTGGTGATACCGATCTTGATTTCCTGAGGTTTGGTTTGCGCAAGCGCTGCGTTCGTAAGCGTTGCGATAGCAATAACGGCCGCAACCGTAGCCTTCAAGCAATGCATTGAATCTCCCCTTTTTTAAACTTGCGTTGACCGGGCGGCCATCGCGATTTTTCTTGCCGCGACGCTACTTATAATTTTGGAAAATTGCCAGCACTTACTAGTTGCCGGTGGCGCCGCAGGAAGGCTTTCTGCCGCTTGACAGTTCTCATCATGAGATTGGTCCAGCATGCACATGAAGCTTACCGATCGTACCACTAGCCCGCACTCGGAGGGGTTAGCGACTGCGACACGCGGAATGCGTCGCTTCGCCACGTATGCCTGTGGAAGAGAAGCGACGGATCTGAAGGGGGTGGTTGCACTAGCCTTCAATGCGAATGCGCTGTCGCATCATCCCCTGTGATACCTTGCCGCGCCATCCGATAGATCGTTCGACAAAATGGAGACCTAGTTAATTTGATGTCCCGTTGTCGGCTCCTGCAAGAAGAGCCGCCATCGCATAGCCCACCGTCGTCAAGCGGTTTGAACCGGTCCAACATTCACTGCCATCCCCACCGTCCAGTGGCGATCGAACCAGTCTCCGCCGATCATCTCCACGAAAACGGGAATTTCGGCGGTTTGGGCTGGAGACTTCCGGCAATTTCTCGCCAAGGTTGCTTTTTTCCGGAGACCAGAGACTCGGGGCAACCGCACAAAAAGCCTATAAAATGCGGTACTTTTGAACAATATGAGCACACTCTCTCTGGTTGAGCGAGTGGCTGGCTGCCTTGGGAGGGATCGAACTCAGACATTCCCGATTGAGTTTCGGCCTTTGAAATATCTAGAGAATTTCGCCTCGAAAGCCTCTTTTCCACGCCCGGAGACTTTTCGGCCTTCTTGCAACCGAAGTGGGAGCCTGGAGACTACCGCGAAAAACGAATTAGTGCCGTTTTTCGAGCACTGGATGGCACACGTGGCAGTCTGCTTTCGTCCAAGAAGCGGACGCTGTTTCACGAAACCGCTAGGTTCCCTATGTGCCCCCAATAGCAGACATTGACGCGCCACAATTAGCTTGGCGGGCCCTCGATCTCACCTCTTTCAATGGTGAGCGTCACGCTGCAAATGTCTCGAGCAGCTTTGGATTCGACTCGGTGATCAGCAGCGTAATGTCCTTGTCCTGCGAACGAAGCCGCCGGAGTGCTTCCGCGTATCGCTGCGCCAAGACAGGCGCGAGACCCTGAAATGGCTCATCCAGGATAAGCAGCCGGGTACCAAGCATAAGCGCCCGGCCAAGCGCCACCATCTTGCCTTGTCCGCCCGAGACCGATCCCGCCGGACGATTGGCAAGCTCTTTGAGTTCCGGCAGCACCGAATAGGCTCGCTCCAGCCGCCGTCGCGTCTCGTCCGGATTCAGCTTGGCGACACGACCGGGAAGCAGGATATTTTCTTCCACGGTGAAGGCGGAAAACAGACGCCGGTCCTCAGGCGCGTAGCCAAGACCCAGCGATGGCCGGCGATGCGGCGCGATCGGTCCAAGATCTTCGCCGCCCAGACGAACGGTGCCGCTCGCCTTCGTGAAGCCCATGATAGTGCGCACGGTCGTGGTCTTGCCGGCGCCGTTTCGCCCGATAAGCGCAGCGCTCACGCCGGGCAGCAGCGAGAAACTCACATTGCGCAACACAGGCGCGTCCGCAATCGCGACGTTGACATTCTCGAAACTCAGCATCGGTTTCATATCCCGATCACCTGTTCACGAACCTTCGGGTCAGCCAGAACCTCCGCCGGCGTGCCGACCTTCTGGATCTTGCCGACATTCCACACGGCGACCCTGCTGGCGTAGCGCTCTACCATGTCCATGTCGTGCTCGACGAAGACTGATGTAACTTTCTCCTTTGCGAGCGCCGTAGTGAGAATGTCCATAATGGCCAGCTTCTCGGACGACGCAACGCCCGAGGTCGGCTCGTCCATCAGCAGGAGCTTAGGCTTCAGCGCGAGCGCGAGCGCGATATCGACAAGCTTGCGTTGTCCCTCGGGCAGCTCTCGCGCTGTTCGTTCGGCGTACAACTTGACACCGACGAGATCCAGCAGCCGCTCCATTTCCGTCACTTCCGGCATGCGCGAAAGAGCCTGGAATCCGGACGGGCGTCCTCGCAGGGAGGCGGCCGCGATCAGCATATTCTCCATCACGGTCTGATCGAGGAACAGCTGTGGAATCTGGAAGGCGCGGGCGATGCCGAGCTTGGTGATCGTGCGCGGAAGCTGCGCTGTAATGTCGTGGCCGAGAAAGCTTACGGTGCCAGCTTGCGGCCGCAGATAACCCGTCGATATGTTGAGAAACGTGGTTTTGCCCGCCCCGTTGGGCCCAATGATGGTTTGGCCCGCGGCTCCCGCTTTCATCCGCTGCTAAATTGGTGCTTAGTTCCGTCATGGCGTTTACGATCAGACAGCTCCAGTTCTTTGTCGCGGTGGCCGAGACCGGCACGGTTTCCCATGCCGCGCAGGCGCTGTCGATCTCGCAATCGTCGGTCACCGAGGCGATCAAGGAGCTGGAGGCCGATCTCAACGTCAAGCTGTTCGAGCGGCATCCGCGCGGCCTGTCCATCACCCACACCGGCCATCAGTTCCTGCGCCACGCGACGCGCATCCTGACCGACATCTCCGATGCACGCAGGACCTTCTCCGAGCAGGCTGCGAACCGCGGCGGCCGCCTGCAGCTCGGCGTCACCTCGCTGGTCGCCGGCTACGTGCTCTCGGATCTCCTGGCGCGCTATCGCCGCGCGTTTCCGTCGGTCGAGGTCCACGCCATCGAAGACAACGGCGACTATCTCGAGCACCTCCTGATCGGCGGCGAGCTGGATGTCGCCGTCATGGTGGTGTCGAACCTGCGCGACCGCCTCGCCATCGACGCCGAGATCGTCGAAGTCTCGCCCTATCGCTTGTGGCTGCCGCTCGGACATCCACTTGCAAGCGCCGACAGCATCGCGCTTGCCGACATTCTCTCCGAGCCCCTGATCATGCTGACCATCGACGAGGTGGAGGAGAATACCGGCAAACTGCTCGCCGCCTTCGGCACCCGCCCCAAGATTGCTTTCCGCACGCGATCCGTCGAGGCGGTGCGCAGCCTGGTCGCCACGGGCGCCGGCCTCGCCCTGCTGCCCGATCTCGTCTACCGGCCCTGGTCGCTGGAAGGCGATCGCATCGAATCGCGCGACGTCTCCGGCTCCCTGCCGGTCGTTCAAATCGGCATGACGTGGCGGCGCGGGTCAGGTCTCACGCAAAACGCACGCGATTTCATAGGCATAGCGCAGGCCCAGCGGGGCGCAAGGCAGCGGCCATGACGGCCCGCTATCGGAAAAAGCGAAACCGGCCCCCTGACAAATGAATTTGCGAAAGGTTGCGTTTACCGACACGCTCGGTGCGAGGACCGTGCTGCCTCGAACATGCAGCCGTCTGGACCTGGGAGGTGTTGATGAAGTCGAAACTCGCACTGCTGAGCGGCGTGACGTTGGCGCTGGCGTTTGCGCATCCATCCGCGGCGCAAATCAAGGAAATCGGGAAGGCCGAAGGGCAACTCACCATCGTCGCCTGGCCGGGCTATATCGAGCGCGGTGAGACCGACAAGAAGTTCGATTGGGTCACAAAGTTCGAACAAGCTTCCGGTTGCAAGGTCAATGTAAAGACCGCCAACACCTCCGACGAGATGGTGGCGTTGATGAATGAAGGCGGCTTCGACCTCGTCACCGCATCGGGCGATGCCTCATTGCGGCTCGTTGCCGGCAAGCGGGTGCAGCCGATCAACATCAGCCTCATCAAGAGCTGGGGAACGATCGACGATCGCCTCAAGAAGGCGCCCTGGCACACGGTCGACGGCGTGCAGTACGGCGTTCCCTACATGTGGGGGCCGAACGTGCTGATGTACAACACCAAGGTCTTCAAGGACCCACCGAAGAGCTGGAAGGTGGTGTTCGAGGAGATGGCGCTGCCGGACGGCAAACCGAACAAGGGGCGCGTCCAGGCCTATGACGGCCCCATCCACATCGCAGACGCGGCGCTCTATCTCATGACGCACAAGCCCGATCTTGGCATCAAGAGCCCCTATGAGCTGACCGAAGCGCAGTACAAGGCCGCGCTCGAACTGTTGCGCGCCCAGCGCAAGCTGGTCGGCCGCTACTGGCACGATGCCTTCATCCAGATCGACGATTTCAAGAACGAAGGCGTCGTCGCGTCGGGCTCGTGGCCATTCCAGGTCAACCTGCTCAAGAGCCAGAACCAACCGATCGCATCGGTGGTCCCGGACGAGGGTGTCACCGGGTGGGCCGACACGACCATGATGCACGTCGACTCAAAGAATCCGAACTGCTCCTACATGTGGATTGAGCATTCGCTGGCATCCAACCTGCAGAGCGACCTCTCGGCCTGGTTCGGAGCCAATCCGGCGGTCCCGGCGGCGTGCACGGACGGACGCGGCATGCAGACCAAGGAGGGTTGCTCGACCAACGGCTTCGACAACTTCTCGAAGGTTCGCTTCTGGACGACGCCGACGACGAAATGCGCGACGCAGGGCGACAAGTGCGTGCCCTACTATCGCTGGGTGTCGGACTATATCGGCGTCATCGGCGGGCGCTGAAGCCTGACGCCGCGGAGCAAATTCCGCGGCAAAGGTGGCCAGGCGCGACGACCCCTTGAGGGTTGCCGCCACTGGCCAACGACGGGCGCCGTGCGCCGAGCGCCGGATCATACGAGCAACGCGGGCAAAGCATGATCGCCGCCGTTTCATTCGAGAACGTATCGCGCCATTTCGGCAGCGTTAAAGCGGTCGACCAGGTCGACCTCGTGGTGCAGCCCGGCGAGTTCTTCGCCATGCTCGGGCCGTCCGGGTCGGGCAAGACCACCTGCCTTCGCCTCATCGCCGGTTTCGAACAGCCGACTACGGGCGCCATTTCGATCTTCGGCGAACGTGCCGAGGGCGTTCCGCCGTATCGGCGCAACGTCAACACCGTGTTCCAGGACTACGCCCTGTTCCCGCACATGAACGTGCTGGACAATGTGGCCTACGGACTGAAGGTGAAAGGTGTCCCCCGGACAGAGCGGATCCGGACTGCGGAGGACGCGCTGGCGCTGGTCCGCCTGCCGGGCTACGGCACGCGCAAGCCCGGGCAGCTCTCCGGCGGGCAACGCCAGCGTGTTGCGCTGGCGCGTGCCCTCGTCAACCGGCCCAAGGTGCTGCTGCTGGACGAACCGCTTGGCGCGCTCGACCTGAAACTGCGCGAGAACATGCAGGAAGAGCTGAAGGCGCTGCAGAAAACGCTCGGGATCACGTTCATCTTCGTGACGCATGACCAGGGCGAAGCGCTGTCGATGGCGGATCGCGTCGCCGTCTTCAACGACGGCCGCATCATGCAGGTGGGCACGCCGCAGGACATCTACGCCCGCCCGGCCTCGCGGTTCGTGGCCGATTTCGTCGGCTCCTCCAATGTCGTGCCGCCGGATTTCGTCAAACGCCATTGCCAGCGCGACGGCTGGGGCAGCCTGAGGCCGGAGGCGATCCGCGTCAGCACCGAGACCAACGGCACGGGCATCCCGGCGCGCGTGGTGTCGGTGAGCTATACCGGCGCGGCGACGCGGCTCGGACTGGACGCCGAAGGATTGCGACTGCACGCGACGGTACCGGTCGGCGCGACCGTGCCGGAGCAGGGAGCGGACGTTGTGCTTTCCTTTGGCGCCAACGCGCTGCATGTGATGGAGGCCGACGCATGAGCGATACGGTTGCGCTGAGCGATCGGAGCGCGCCGGCGGTCCTCACCGCGCGCAACGGCGTGCTGGGCGCCCTGTCCGATCTGTTCTGGCGCAAGCCGAAGCTCTTGCTGTTTCTGATGCTGCTGCCACCGGTTCTGTGGCTCGGCATCGTCTACCTCGGCTCGCTGTTTGCGCTGCTGCTGCAGAGCTTCTTCTCGATCGATGAATATTCGGGGATGATCAAGCGTGAGTTCACGCTGAAGACCTACGGCGAACTGCTGCAGCCTTCCAACCTGGACATCATAATTCGCACCGTCGTGATGGCCACGCTGGTGACAATCGCATCCGCCATCGTCGCGTTTCCGATCGCCTATTATGCGGCCCGCTATGCCCGCGGCAAGTGGAAGGCATTGTTCTATCTCGCAATCATGCTGCCGCTGTGGTCGAGCTATCTGGTCAAGGTCTATGCCTGGAAGCTCATCCTCTCCAAGGAAGGCATTCTCAACTGGGCGCTTGCAAAGCTGCACCTGACGGGCCTGCTCGAGGCCTGGCTGGCGCTGCCGATCGTCGGCGGCAACTCGTTGTCGGTGTCGTCCACGGGCACGTTCATCGTATTCGTCTATGTCTGGCTGCCGTTCATGATCCTGCCGATCCAGGCGTCACTCGAGCGCATTCCCGTGAGCCTGATCGAGGCGTCGGCTGATCTGGGAGCCTCGCCAGGGCAGAGTTTCTGGAACGTGATCTTCCCGCTGGCGCTGCCGGGCGTCGCCGCAGGATCGATCTTTACGTTCTCGCTTACGCTTGGCGACTACATCATTCCGAAAATCATAGGCACCTCGCATTTGTTCATCGGGCAGGCCGTCTACGCCCATCAGGGAACGGCCGGAAACATCCCGCTCGCCGCCGCATTCACCGTCGTGCCGATCGTGGTCATGGGCCTCTATCTGTGGATGGCCAAGCGCATGGGGGCGTTCGATGCGATCTGATCGCGAAGCATCCGCGCCGTTCGGGCTGAAGCTGGCGGCCGCCGGCGGCCTTTTGTTCCTGCACGTGCCGATCCTCCTGATCTTCGTGTACGCGTTCACCACCGAAGACAAAACCTATCAATGGCCGCCGCCCGGCTTCACGACACAGTGGCTCGCGGTAACCTGGAATCGGCCCGACGTCTGGGAGGCGCTGACGGCGTCCGTGAAAGTCGCGGCGATCGCAACCCTGATCGCGCTCGTGCTCGGAACATTGTGCGCTGCTGCGGTGAGCGGTTCGCGCTTTTTCGGCCGCGAGGTCATTTCGCTCCTGATCATACTGCCAATCGCATTGCCCGGCATCATCACCGGCATCTCGTTGCGGTCCGCCTTCTCGCTGATGGATATTCCGTTCTCGACGTGGACCATCGTGCTCGGCCACGCCACGTTCTGCGTGGTCGTCGTCTACAACAACGCGGTCGCGCGCTTCCGCCGCACGGCCGGCTCGCTGATCGAGGCATCGTACGATCTCGGCGCCGACGGCTTTCAGACTTTTCGCCATGTCGTCCTGCCGAATATCGGCACCGCGCTGCTCGCGGGCGGGATGCTGGCGTTTGCGCTGTCGTTCGACGAGGTGATCGTCACCACCTTCACGGCCGGGCAGCAACAGACACTGCCGATCTGGATGCTGGAAGAACTGGTGCGGCCGCGTCAGCGGCCGGTCACGAACGTGGTGGCGATGGTCGTGGTGCTCGTGACGCTGTTCCCGATCATCGCCGCCTACTACCTGACGCGCGAGGGCGATCAAGTCTCGGGCGCGGGCAAATAAAAAATGCAGGAAGGAGACTGGGCCATGGATATGTCGATGCTGATCGGCTCGAAGCTGGAAAAGGGAACCGAAACCGAAGAGCCGATCTTCAATCCGCGCACTGGAGAGACGGTGCTGCAGATGCCCGAGGCCTCGCTGCAGCAGATCGAGGCGGCAGTCGACTCCGCCGAGAAAGCGTTTGCGACCTGGTCGCGCACGACACCTGCGCAGCGCTCGGCCTATCTCCTGCGCATCGCCGACCGTATCGAGGCGGAGGCCAGCGAGTTTGCCAGGCTCGAGGCGCTCAACTGCGGCAAGCCGATCAACGCCGTGCTCAACGACGAACTGCCGGCGATCGTCGACTGCTACCGGTTCTTCGCCGGCGCAGTCCGTACCATGCCCGGGGCAATCGCCGGGGAATATCTCGCAGGCTTCACCTCGATGATCCGCCGCGACCCGATCGGCATCGTCGCATCCATCGCGCCGTGGAACTATCCGCTGATGATGATGGCCTGGAAGCTCGCGCCGGCCATCGCCGGGGGCAACACGGTGGTGTTCAAGCCATCCGAGCAGACGCCGCTGACGGCGCTCAAACTGGCCAGGGTGCTGGCAGACATCCTGCCCGAAGGCGTGGTCAACGTCGTGCTCGGGCGCGGCGACACGGTCGGCAACGCGCTCATCAACCACCCCAAGGTCAACATGATCTCGATCACGGGCGACGTCGCAACCGGCAAGAAGGTATTGCAGGCGGCGGCAAAGTCGGTGAAGCGCACCCATCTGGAGCTTGGCGGCAAGGCGCCCGTCATCGTTTTCGACGATGCCGATCTCGCAGCGGTGGTGACCGGATTGCGCGCCTTCGGTTACTACAATGCCGGCCAGGATTGCACGGCCGCATGCCGCATCTATGCCGGCAAGGGGATTTACGAGAAGCTGGTTGCGGATCTCTCGTCGGCCGTTTCAACGATCAAGTACGATCGCGCGGACGACACCGAAAACGAGATTGGCCCCTTGATCTCGCAGCGTCAGCTCTATCGTGTCGCAAGCTTTGTCGAGCGTGCGTCGGAACTCAAACATATCTCCGTCACGACCGGCGGCAAGGTCGGCGGGGGCAACGGCTTCTACTACCAGCCGACCGTCGTCGCGGGCGCATTGCAAAACGACGAGATCGTGCGGCGTGAAGTTTTCGGGCCGGTGGTGTCGGTCACCCGGTTCACGGATGTCGATGATGCGGTCGCCTGGGCCAATGACAGCGACTATGGGCTCGCCTCGTCGGTATGGACAAAGGACGTGGGACGCGCGATGGCGACGGCGGCCCGGCTGCAATACGGCTGCACCTGGATCAACACGCATTTCATGCTGACCAACGAGATGCCGCATGGCGGGGTCAAACAATCGGGTTACGGCAAGGACATGTCGCTCTACGCATTGGAAGACTACACGGCCGTGCGCCATGTCATGGTCGCGCACGGGTAGTGGCACGGTTTGTTCTGCCTTGGGCGCGCACCACCGCCTGGAGGCGGCCGTGCTCCTGATGGCAGCCTGGTCTCGTTGGAAGGCGGGCTGTGCTGTCGCATCGTCGGCGGCATTGCCGTTGTCAACACGGGCACCGGCACCCAGGAGTTATGGCTGCCGTCAAGCGCAGCTCGATCGCTTCACGCACACCTGCCACCAGGTCCGGCCCTGTGAGAACTATGTCAGGCTCACCTGTCTCCCCCAATCGTCTCCACGAAAACGGGAATTTTTGCGGTTTGCGCTGGAGACTTTCGGCAAATTCTCGCCAAGGTTGCCGTTTTCTGGAGACTAGAGACTTTGGACAACCGCACAAAAAACCTATAAAATGCGGTACTTTCAACCAATACGGGCCCACCCTCTCTGGTTGAGCGACTGGCTGGCTGGGGCGGGAGGGATCGAACCTCCGAATGGCGGAATCAAAATCCGCTGCCTTACCGCTTGGCTACGCCCCAACAGGCCGGGAACACGGCAGGAAACCCGCTGCGGATTCCCTCCGGCAACGTGGGTCTATAGGGAGAAGTGAGCCATTTCAACCGGCTAGAGCATGATCCGAAAGGGCATGCCCCGCACGGGATGCGCCGTGGGCACCCGTTTTCCGGAAAGATCACGCTCAAACAAATGGATAGGCTTCGGATTCGGGCCTAAATCGGCTCCGGAAACACGACCCTCTATAATAGGCCTGACGGTTCGTCCGATGTGGACGCCCCGGGCTCGCGATGGCCTCAAACCGCCCGCCTCGCCATGCCGGCCCTCCCGCCCATCGGAGAGTTGAGAGAAGGCCGGTTTCGTGGGAAGACGACCCCCCGCTTTCCCGACTGAGGCGAGTAACCGACATGACCTACCGCGCGCCGATCAACGACATCCTGCTTGCCCTCAACCATGGCGCCGGCCTCAAGCCCGCTGTGCAGGCCGGTCATTACGGCGATTTCGACGGCGATATTACCGCAGCCGTGCTGGAGGAAGCCGGCAAATTCGCTTCCGACGTGCTGGCGCCCTTGAACACGGTGGGCGACGAACACGGTATCAAGCTCGCCGACAACAAGGTGACGACCGCGCCCGGCTGGCCGGATGCGTACCAGCGCTGGATCGCGGGCGGATGGAACGCGGTGTCGGGCCCGGAAGATTTCGGTGGCCAGGGCCTGCCGCTGGCGATCAACGCCGCCTGCACCGAAATCTGGAGCGCGTCGAACATCGCGTTCGGCCTCTGCCCGCTCTTGACGCTGTCGGCGATCGAGGCGCTCGACGCCCATGGCAGCGAGGAGCTGAAAAAGATCTATCTGGAAAAACTGGTGTCGGGTGAATGGACCGGCACCATGCAGCTGACTGAACCCCAAGCGGGCTCCGACGTCGGCGCGCTGCGCACCCGCGCCGAACGCGCACCTGACGGCAGCTATCGCATCAATGGCACAAAGATCTTCATCACCTATGGCGACCACGACATGACCGATAACATCGTGCATTTCGTGCTGGCACGTTTGCCCGATGCGCCCGCGGGCACCAAAGGTATCTCGCTCTTTCTTATTCCAAAGTTCCTCGTCAATGCCGACGGCTCGCTCGGCGCGCAGAACGACATCTATCCGAGCGGCGTCGAGCACAAGCTCGGCATGCATGCTTCGCCAACCTGCACCATGACGATGGGCGATAAGGGCGGCGCGATCGGTTATTTGATCGGCGAAGAAAATCGCGGCATGCTCTGCATGTTCACGATGATGAACCAGGCCCGCCTCGGCGTCGGCCTCGAGGGCGTCGGCATCGCCGACCGCGCCTATCAGCAGGCGCTGGCCTATGCGCAGGAGCGCCGCCAGGGCCGCGCCGTCGGCTCCAAGGGCGACGGGATGGACGCGATTATCGTGCATCCGGACGTCAAGCGCATGTTGCTGCAGATGCGCGCCATGACGGCAGCCGCGCGTACGATTTGCTACGCCACCGCGGTGGCGCTCGATGTCTCGGTGCGCGCCAAGGATGCCAAGGTGCGCGCCGACGCCGCTGCCCGCGGCGCGCTGCTGACGCCGATTGCAAAAGCCTTCTCCACCGATATCGGCAATGAGGTGGCCTATCTCGGCGTGCAGGTTCACGGCGGCATGGGCTTCATCGAGGAAACCGGCGCCGCCCAGCATTATCGCGACGCCCGCATCACCTCGATTTATGAAGGCACCAACGGCATCCAGTCGATCGACCTCGTCACGCGAAAACTCGCTGCCAATGGCGGTGCGTCGGTCTGGGCCCTGATCGACGAGCTCTCCGGCATCGTCAAGCAGGTGGAAGCTTCCAACGATCCGGCCTTCGGCACCACGGGGGCAAAACTGCGCGACGCGCTCGGCTCGCTCGAGCGCTCCAGCAAATGGTTGCTGGAGAAGGTCGCCTCCGCGCCGAACGACGCGCTCGCGGGTGCGACACCCTACTTGCGGCTGTTCGGCTCGACGCTCGGCGGCTGCATGCTGGCCGGCGAGGCGCTCGCCGCCAAGAGCAATGGCGAGGCCGGCGATCCGCATCGATACGTCACGCTGGCGAGGTTCTTTGCCGAAAACATTTCGGTGCAGGCCACCTCGCTGGAGAAGACCGTCATCGACAGCGCCGACGCCGTCAACGGCGCGGATGCCGTGCTGCTGGCTTAGGACATCTCACCATCCAACCAGGCGCATCAGGCGCCGCAAGAGCTACCAACCCAGGAGCCACTGTCCCGATGTTTGATTTCGATCGCGTTATTAATCGCCGCGGCACGCACGCGTCGAAATGGGACATGATGGCCAAGAATTCGGGGATCACGGCAGCGGACGGAATTCCGATGTGGGTCGCCGACATGGATTTTGCGGCGCCCCCCGGCGTCACGGAAGCATTGTCCACACTCGTTACCCGCGGCGTCCACGGTTACTATGCCGACACCGGCAGCTGGGCGGCAGCGCTCGCCGAATGGATGGCGCGCCGGCATGATCTCGCGATCGACCCGGCCTGGGTCAGCCCGACGCCCGGTGTCGTCTCGGGCCTCGGTCTGATCCTGCAGGCCGTCACCGAGGTGGGCGATGAGGTCGTGCTGTTTCCACCGGCCTATCACGCCTTCCGCAAGATCATTCTCGCCAATGAGCGACGCATCCTCGACGCGCAGCTGGTCCTGCGTCAGGGCCGCTACGAGATGGATCTTGATGCGCTGGGAAAACAACTCACGCCGCGAACCAAAATCGTGTTCTTCTGCAGCCCGCACAATCCGGGCGGCACCGTGTGGTCGATCGAGGAGATCCGTGAGCTCGCCGCCTTCTGTGCCGAACGCAATCTGATTCTGGTTTCCGACGAGATCCATTGCGACCTGCTGCTGGGCGGCGTCAAACACACGCCGACGCTGTCGGCCGCCCCCGAGATCGCCGATCGCCTGATCACCACCCTCGCCGCGACCAAGACCTTCAATCTCGCCGGCGCCCATGTCGGCGCCTGCGTCACCTCGAACCCGGTTTTGAAGGCGCGGATCGACGCGCGAATCGCGGCAAGCGGGCTCGCCTCCTACAACGCCTTTGGCATGATCGCGACCGAGGCGGCCTGGCGAACCGGCGAGGCCTGGCTCGATGCGCTGCTGCCCTATCTCGCCGGCAACCGCGATACGCTCACTGCACGAATAGAGAAAGCCGCGCCCGGCGCACGCTCGATGCAGCTTGATGCCACATATCTCGCCTGGGTCGATTTCTCCGGAACGGGACTAGCGGCTGCGGACGTTGCCGCACGCGTCAAGGATCGCGCACGGATCTTTGCCAGCCCCGGCGAGCAGTTTGGGCCCGGCGGCGAAACCTGGCTGCGCTTCAACTTCGCCACGCCACGTCCGATTCTCACCGAGGCGCTCGATCGGCTCGACGACGCCTTTCGAGACCTCCGAGCTTAAGCTGCGGATGCGGTCTTAACGCAGCGGCATCGGCGGCCGCGGCACCGACGCCAACTCCGGATCGCTCAGCGTTTCAGCGCTGGTTGGTGATTGCGCCTCAAGCTGTCGCGGCACGTAAGGTGCCGAAGTCGCTGACAACGGCGCGGCGGCGGCCGATGGCATGGCTTGCTGCCGGACCGGCCGCGGCTGCCCGGGCGGCGGAGCCGGCGTCCGCGGTGGCGCTATCGCGGCGACTGGCCGCGGCGGCGCCGGCGGTTTTTTGGCTTGCACGTTTTGCGCGGCAGATTTCTCCGAAACCATTGCCACGAGCTGCTGCTGGCTGGCCTTGAGCTGCTCGATGCTGGCCTTGAGCTGTTCGATCTCCCGGCTTGCGCTGGCCAGATCGCGCGCCATCGTCTCGAGCGATTGCGACTGATCAGGCGCGGCGGCGGCCGGCGGGGCTGCAGCGGCTGGCGCCGCTGTCGCAGCGACCTCCGCTGCAGCCGGCGCAGCAGCAGCTTGCGCTGCAGCTGGCGCCTGGGGCGCCGGTTGACCCGGTGAAGTATTCGACGTGTCGACATCAGCGGCAGCCAGAACCGGCTGCGCGGTGAGCCCGGTTTTTTCCGGCGCCTGCGATGATTTCTGCCCGAACAGCGGCGCCCACTCCGCGATTACCTGTTGAGCCGCCTCGGCATGGTAATGCCAGGCCATGGCGGCCCCGCCGATACAGCCCGCCAGCAGCAGCGCCGTGACGGCACGCATGGCGCGCCTCGCCATCGACGACCTCGGCCGGCGGCGGCTGTTGATCAGGGCATCTTCGACGGCGGCTGCGCGAAACGTGATTTCATCGACGGCGATTGCGCGAAACGTGGCGTCGACCGGCGGCACCGCTGCGCCGTCCCGGAAGACCGGCTCGATGTGAGGCTGCGGACCCGAAGGTGCGCGCACGGGATCCGGCGCCGGGCCGGAAAATTCTTCTTCCGCGGGCGCGACCCTGACGGGATCTGATGCGACCCTGACGGCATCGGGTACGACCCTGACGGCATCGGGTGCGACCACGAGGATATCGTGCGGATCATCGGTTGGCTTCGGTTTCTGCATCGATTGCATCGGCGCTCCGTACTCCATCCAATGTCGCCTGCGCCCCAAGAGCCTGTCCCAAGCTTTTTGCCTAAGACCCTGCCCAAGATTTACCCCAAGAGCGACCGGCGGATTTGCGTGAGATCGACGACTTCCAGCCCCCAGAATTCCCCCACACGTCGTTCCCCTTACCCCATTCCGGTTTGACCAAAGCAAGGCAGTACCATGGAGAGGTTGCGGCCGAGGGAACTTGTCAGGTGACAAAGGCGCGCCTGCCTGTGCCACACCCGACTGCGCTCTCCGTCGTCATTGCGAGCTAACGGGTCGCGCGAATGCGCGCCCGATGACAGGCTCCGCGAAGCAATCCATCTCGCCTCGCGAAGGACAGATGGATTGCTGCGTCGCCGGCGCTCCTCGCAATGTGGATACGGACGTCGCTGAAGCCCGATTCTCAGCGGCCTACCAGCTGCTGCAGATGTTCCGGGTACCGCGCGCCCTGCACCGCGACGGCAGAGATCGCACGCTCGATCTCGCCGAGATCGCCTGATGTGAGCGTCACCGCCGCCGCGCCGGTGTTCTCATCCAGCCGATGCAGCTTGGTGGTGCCGGGGATCGGAACGATCCACGGCTTCTGCGCCAGCAGCCAGGCGAGCGCGATCTGCGCCGACGTCGCCTTTTTGCCTGCGGCGATTTTGCCGAGCAGGTCGACCAAGGCCTGGTTCGCTTTTCGCGCTTCCGGCGAGAACCGCGGCACCACGTTGCGGAAGTCTGATTTGTCGAACGTCGTCGTCTCGCTGATCGCGCCCGTGAGGAACCCCTTGCCGAGCGGGCTGAAGGGAACGAAGCCGATGCCGAGTTCTTCGAGCGTCGGCACGATCACCTCTTCAGGTTCGCGCCACCACAGCGAATACTCGCTCTGAAGTGCGGCGACCGGTTGCACGGCATGGGCACGCCGGATCGTCGGCGCGGCGGCCTCGGAGAGTCCAAAGTGCCTGACCTTGCCTTCGCGAATGAGATCCTTGACCGCACCCGCCACATCCTCGATCGGCACGTTGGGATCGACGCGGTGCTGATAGAACAGATCGATGACGTTGGTCCTGAGCCGCTTCAGCGAAGCCTCCGCCACTTGCTTGATGTGCTCCGGCCGGCTGCTCAGACCGCTCTGCGCGCCCGTCTTCGGATCGATGTCGAAACCGAATTTGGTGGCGATCACGACCTGGTCGCGGACCGGCGCCAGCGCCTCGCCGACCAGTTCCTCCGACGTGAACGGTCCATACACTTCGGCGGTGTCGAAAAACGTCACACCGCGCTCGACGGCGGCGCGGATCAGCGCGATTCCCGCCTGCTTTTCGACCGCCGGGCCATAGCCGAAGCTGAGTCCCATGCAGCCGAGCCCGATCGCCGAGACTTCGAGGCCGCTCTTACCAAGTTTACGCTTCTGCACTCTCTTCTTCTCCAATTGTTCGACAAATCATCGCGCGTACTGTTCGTCGCTGACCTTTTCCATCCAGTCGACGGTCTTGCCGTCGAGCGCTTCCTGAATCGCCAGATGCGTCATCGCCGTCGTGGGTCCCGCGCCGTGCCAGTGCTTCTCGCCGGGCGGAAACCAGACTACGTCGCCGGGGCGGATCTCCTCGATCCGCCCGCCCCAGTGCTGCACCAGGCCAAAGCCTGACGTGACGACCAGGGTCTGTCCGAGCGGATGGGTGTGCCACGCGGTGCGCGCGCCGGGCTCGAAGGTGACGCTGGCGCCAACCACGCGTGCCGGTTCGGTCGCCTTGAACAGCGGATCGACGCGGACGGTACCGGTGAAATAATCTGAAGGTCCCTTGCCGGACGGCTGCGAGCCGCTTCGTTTGATGTCCATGGTACTGATCCTTCGTGGTGGTGTTACCGGCGCGTTTGCGCCAGCAGCTCCCGCTGCCAGCACGGCAAGGCCGCCACCGGCTGCAAGCATGCGTCTGCGCGTGATCATCGCGGTCGGTGCGCGGGCTCGGCGCTCATGCCACTTCCGGCAGCCGGGCAAGCAGCTTGTCGAGCGTGATCGGATAATCGCGCACCCGCACACCGGTCGCGTTGTAGATCGCGTTGGCGATGGCGGCACCGACGCCGCAGATGCCGAGTTCGCCGACGCCCTTGGCCTTCATCGGCGACGACATCGGGTCGGTCTCGTCGAGGAAGATCACGTCCTGATGCGGAATGTCGGCATGCACCGGCACTTCGTAGCCGGCGAGGTCATGGTTGACGAAGAAACCGCCGCGCTTGTCGACCGCCAGTTCTTCCATCAGCGCGGCACCGGCGCCCATCGTCATCGCGCCGATCACCTGGCTGCGCGCCGATTTGGGGTTGAGGATGCGGCCCGCGGCACACACCGCCAGCATTCGGCGCACCCGAATTTCGGCGGTCGCGGCATCGACGCCAACCTCGACGAAATGCGCGCCGAAGGTCGATTGCTGATACTTCTTGCCGAGATCGCCGAACTCCATCACATCCTCGGCCACGATGCCGCTCTCGCCCGCGGCCTGCGCCAGCGGCACGCTGCGATTGCCCGAACGCACCTGCCCGTCGGCGAAATCTGCCTCGGTGGAATTGAACCCGAGCTTCTGCGCCACGGCCTCGCGCAGCTTGACGCACGCGGCGTAGACGCCTGACGTCGAGCTGTTGGCGCCCCATTGCCCGCCCGATCCGGCCGAAACCGGAAAGGCCGAATCGCCAAGGCGTACGATGATCTTGTCAAGCGGCAGGCCCATCATCTCGGCTGCGGTCTGCGCGATGATGGTGTAGGTGCCGGTGCCGATATCGGTCATGTCGGTCTCGACAACAACGACGCCGCGGTTGTCGAGCCGCACGCGCGCCGCCGATTTCATCACCGGATTGTTGCGGAAGGCAGCCGCCATGCCGATGCCGACCAGCCATCGCCCGTCGCGAACCTGCCCCGGCTGGCGATTGCGCTTGCTCCAGTCGAAGCGGTTGGCGCCGAGCCCCATGCACGCGATCAGCGGCCGGTGCGAATACGCCCGCTCCGGCTTTTCGGGATCGACCTGGGTGTCATTGAGGATGCGGAACTCGATCGGATCGAGCCCGAGCTTTTCCGCCATCTCGTCCATCGCGATCTCCAGCGCCATCATGCCGGGCGCCTCGCCTGGCGCACGCATCGCATTGCCTTCCGGCAGGTCGAGCACCGCAAGCCGCGTCGCCGTCATGCGGTTGGCGCCGGCATAGAGCAGCCGTGTCGCCTGCACCGCAGCCTCCGGCTTGCCGCCGGGCAGGTTGCCGGACCAGCCCTCATGGCCGATGGCCGTGATCTTGCCGTCCCTGGTCGCGCCGATACGGATGCGCTGGATCGTGGCCGGCCGATGCACGGTGTTGTTGAACATCATCGGGCGCGTCAGCGCCACCTTGACCGGCCGCCCGGCCGCGCGGGCGCCCAATGCCGCGAGCAGCGCATCGGCCCGCACGAACAGTTTGCCGCCGAACCCGCCGCCAATGAAGGGCGATATCAGGCGGACCTTGTCCTTGGGCATGCCGAGCGTCTTGGCCAGTTCGCCAACGCTCCAGTCGATCATCTGGTTTGAGGTCCACACGATCAGCTTGTCGCCGTCCCAGGCGGCCATCGAGGCGTGCGGTTCCATCATCGCATGGGCGTGATCGGGCGTGGTGTAGGTCGCGTCGAGCTGAACCGGTGCCGCGGCGAACGCACCGGCGAAATCGCCGACTGCGGTATCGGCCGGACCGCCGGTGATGCGCGCGGGCTTGCCGGAATCCTTGACCGCTGCGAGATCGTAGACGCCATCAGTCCTGACATAATCGACGCGGACCAGTTGCGCGGCGGCGCGGGCCTGCTCGAAGGTCTCCGCCACCACGAGCGCGATCGCCTGGTGATAATGCTCGATCTCGGGACCGCCGAGCAGCGTGGCGAAGTTGAGGTTGCCCTTGGCGAGCTTGCCGGCATTGTCAGCCGTGACGATGGCAAGCACGCCGGATGCTGTCTTGGCGGCTGTCAGATCCATCGAGGCGATCCGGCCCTTGGCAATCGCTGAACCGACCACATAGCCGCAGGCCGGGTTCGCGATGTTGTCGTGCCGCTCATAGGCATAGGGCGCAGTGCCCGTGGTCTTGAACGGACCATCGATGCGGTCCGCGGGCTTGCCGATGATCTTCAACTGGTCGATCGGGTTGGTGGTCGCCGGGGTTTCGAATTTCATGGTCTATCCCCTCGCCTCTGCCAGCACCGCGCCGAGCGTCCGCTCGGCCAGCAGCAGCTTGAAGGCGTTCTCATGGGTAGGTTTGGCGTCGGCGAGCAGTTTTGCCGTCACTGCTTTCGCGCCGCGCGGCAGTTCGGCCTCGGCGGCTTCGACGCGCCAGGGCTTGTGGGCGACGCCGCCGAGCGCGACGCGTCCGGAGCCGTCGCGCTGCACGATGGCCGCGACCGCGACCAGAGCGAACGCATAAGACGCGCGGTCACGCACCTTGCGATAGATCTGCTTGCCGCCAACGGGTTTCGGCAACGTCACGGCGGTGATCAGTTCGCCCGGCGCCAGTGAGGTCTCAACCTCAGGCGTATTGCCGGGCAGCCGGTGGAATTCCGCGATCGGAATTTTTCGCGCGGCTCCATCGGGCTGAATTGTTTCCACCGTGGCGTCGAGCGCGCGCATGGCCACCGCCATGTCGCTCGGATGGGTCGCGATGCACGCTTCGCTGGCGCCGATCACGGCGTGCTGACGGCTGAAGCCGCCGATCGCCGAACAGCCGCTGCCGGGCTGACGTTTGTTGCAGGGCTGGTTGGTGTCGTAGAAATAGGGGCAGCGGGTCCGCTGCAGCAGATTGCCCGCGGTCGTCGCCTTGTTGCGCAACTGGCCCGAAGCGCCGGCGAGCAGCGCGCGCGACAGCACGCCGTAATCGCGCCGCACCCGTTCGTCCGCGGCAAGATCGGTGTTGCGCACCAGCGCGCCAACCCGCAGTCCGCCATCGGCGGTCGGCTCGATCTTGTCGAGCCCGAGACGGTTGACGTCGATCAGATGCGCCGGCGTCTCGATTTCGAGCTTCATCAGGTCGAGCAGGTTGGTACCACCAGCGATGAATTTGGCGCCCTGCTGGCGCGCAGCCGCGGCGGCGGCCTCGGCCGGCGAATTGGCGCGCTCATAGGTAAAGGATCTCATGCCTGCCTCCCGGCGACTTCGCTGATGGCTTCGGCGATGTTGGAATAGGCGCCGCAGCGGCAGATGTTGCCGCTCATGCGCTCGCGCAATTCGGCATTGGTGAGTTGCGGGACTGCGTTCAGATCGGCGCTGACATGGCTCGGTATGCCGGCCTTGATCTCGTCGAGCACGGCGACCGCCGAGCAGATCTGCCCGGGCGTGCAATAGCCGCATTGATAGCCGTCATGCTTGACGAAGGCCGCCTGCATCGGGTGCATGTTCTCCGGCGTGCCAAGGCCCTCGATGGTGGTGACGCTTTCGCCCTCATGCATCACAGCCAGCGTCAGGCATGAATTGATCCTGCGGCCACCGACGATCACCGTGCATGCGCCGCACTGGCCGTGATCGCAGCCCTTCTTGGTGCCGGTGAAATGCAAATTCTCGCGCAAGGCATCGAGCAGCGTGGTCCTTGTATCGACCGCGAGCTCGCGCGCCTTGCCGTTCACGTTGAAGGACACTTTCGACATCACCGGGGCTCCGGAAACCGCAGGCTTCAGGGCGATCTCGGCCTTGGCCACGAAGGTCGACGTCGTCACCCCGAGAGCCGGCGCCGTGAGAGAAGCGGCGCCGACGACCAACAGGTCGCGCCGAGAGAATCTGAAATCACCGGGGCTTCGCATGCCATCAATCCCTTTTTGCCGCTTCGCTCGTTTTGCGCCCGCCTCGTCCACTAACGCCGATCATGACCCGGGGTTGCGCGCAGCCGACATCGCGCAGGTCACGACCGCGTGCCTTCAGGCATTTAACGGGTGCAACGCCGCCGGATTAGGCCTAATAATCGGCATGGACTTATGAAACAGGCTCATGAATGCTCGGCAAAAACACCAACGACCTCATGGCGTTCCTGGCCGTGGCGCGCGAACGCAGTTTTACGCGGGCGGCAGCACAGCTCGGGGTTTCGCAATCGGCGCTCAGTCACACCATTCGAGGACTGGAAGAGCGGCTCGGCTTGCGGTTGTTGACCCGCACCACCCGCAGCGTGGCAACGACCGAGGCCGGAGAGCGGCTGGTTCGGACGGTGGGCCCCAAGTTCGAGCAAATCGACTCCGAACTATCAGCGCTGACCGAGCTTCGGGAAAAACCCGCCGGTACCATCCGGATCACGGCCGGCGAGCATGCGGCCCTGGCCGTGCTCTGGCCTGCCTTGACGACGCTGCTGCCGCGTTACCCCGACATCAAGGTCGAGCTGACCATCGATTACGGCCTGACCGACATCGTCGCGGAGCGATACGACGCCGGCGTTCGTCTCGGTGAGCAAGTGGCCAAGGACATGATCGCCGTGCGCATCGGACCGGACTTCTGCATGACCGTGGTTGGCTCGCCCTCGTATTTCGAACGAAAGCCGAAGCCGAAGAAGCCGCAGGATCTTACGGCGCACGACTGCATCACTGTCCGCCTGCCGACATCAGGTGGAATCTACGCCTGGGAATTCGAGAAACGCGGTCGCGAAGTCAAGGTGCGCGTCGATGGGCAGCTGGTGTTCAACAGCATCCCGCTCCGGCTGAACGCGGTACTGGCGGGGCACGGCCTCGCCTATCTGCCCGAGGACCAAGTCAAGAAGCATCTCGCCGACGGCCGTCTCATCCGCGTGCTCGACGACTGGTGCGCGCCGTTTTCCGGGTATCACCTCTATTACCCGAGCCGCCGGCAACCCACGCCGGCGTTTGCAGTGCTGGTGGAGGCGCTGCGATACCGGGGGTGATGGGCAGCCGCCGATCGAGCGGCAGGGTTTCGGGCGGCCGGGCCGGAACCCATCCGTCATCCAGATGTCATCGAATGCGCCAACAGCTTGCTGGACACACATTCGAGGGCACCGATGGACTATTTCCGACGCTTCACCTTTCTGTTCGCCGCACCGGTCTTTGATACCGACGATCTCGAAGGCCTCCGTTTCAACCAGATCATCACCGAGATCGAGCGGTCCGGCTTTGAAGTGGTCCGGGCGCGCAGGCTCGAGGATGCGGAAATCGCGGTTCAAACCGACGCCGCGATCGGCTGCATGGTGGTCGACTGGGGCAAAAAGGGCCTCGAGGGCAAGACCATGGCCCTGATCAATCTGATGCGGCGGCGCGGCCTCGATTTTCCGATCATCCTTTTGATCCGCCGCAAGCGGTTCGAGGACCTGCCGGTCGAGGTGCTGGATTTCATCGACGGCTATGTGTTCCTGTCCGAGGAAACGCCGCCCTTCATCGCCAAGAACCTGATCAGCCGCCTGAAGCAATATGCCGAAACCCTGAAGACGCCGTTTTTCGGCGCGCTGGTCGACTATGCCGAAGAGGGCAACCAGCTATGGACCTGCCCGGGCCACAATGGCGGCGTGTTCTACAGCCGCAGCCCGATCGGCCGGGTGTTCGTCGAACATCTCGGCGAAGCCGTGTTCCGCGACGACCTCGACAATTCCGTGCTCGACCTCGGCGATCTCCTGACCCATGAAGGCCCGGCGCTGAAGGCGCAAAAGGAAGCGGCGCAAATCTTCGGCGCCGAAAAGACCTATTTCGTGCTCAACGGCACCTCGACCTCCAACAAGGTGGTGCTGGGCGCGCTGGTCACCGACGGCGACCTCGTGCTGTTCGACCGCAACAACCACAAGGCGGCCCATCACGGCGCGCTGATGATGGCCGGCGGCATTCCGGTTTATATCCCGACCGTCCGCAACGCCTGGGGCTTGATCGGCCCGATGCGCTGGGACGCGATCGACGAGACGAGTTTGCGCGAACGCATCCGCAGCCATCCGCTGGTCAAGGACCCCGAGGCCTGGCGTAAGCCGCGTCCTTTCCGGGTCGCCGTGGTCGAGCAGTGCACCTATGACGGCACGATCCACAGTGCCGAGATGATCCTGAAAGCGATCGGCCATCTCTGCGACTACATCCTGTTCGACGAGGCCTGGGCCGGCTTCATGAAGTTTCATCCGCTCTATGCCGGACGTTTCGCGATGGGACTGTCCGGTCTCGGCCCCGACGCGCCCGGCATCATCGCGACCCAGTCGACCCACAAGCAGCTGGCGAGCTTCTCGCAGGCCTCGCAGATCCACATCAAGGACCGCCATATCACCGGCCAGAAGCGCCGCATCGAACACCGGCGCTTCAACGAAAGCTTCATGCAGCACGCCTCGACCTCGCCGTTCTATCCGATCTTCGCCTCTCTCGATGTCGGCGCGCAGATGATGAAGGGCCGCTCCGGCGAGGTGCTGTGGGACGACACGATCCGGCTCGGCATCGAGCTGCGCAAGAAGATGCGCGCGGTCCGCCGCGAATTCGAGGAGAAGGAAGCGCGGCCCGAACGCCGCTGGTTCTTCGAGCCGTTCGTGCCCGACCGCGTCGCGATACCAGACGTTTCCCGCGCGGGCGCCGTGCACAATGTGGCCTGGGAGACCATCTCCACCGACATGCTGGTCACCGATCCCGTTTATTGGCAGCTTTCGCCGGACGCGCGCTGGCACGGTTTTCCCGATCTGACCGCGGGCTTCGCCATGACCGACCCGAACAAGCTGACGGTGCTGACCCCCGGCTTCGACCATGCCACCGGCCGCTATGCCGACCACGGCATTCCCGCCCCCGTTGTCGCGCAGTATCTGCGCGAAAATCGCATCGTGGCGGAAAAGAACGATCTCAACTCGCTGCTGTTCCTGCTCACCCCCGGCGTCGAGGCCAGCAAGGCCGGCACGCTGATCTCGGGCCTCGTCGCGTTCAAGAAACTGCACGACGACAACGCGCTGCTGGAAGAGGTGATCCCGGAATTCCATCAGCGCCGGCCGAAGCGCTATGCCGGCGTGCGCTTACGCGATCTCTGTGGCGAGATGCACGGCTTCTTCCGCAACGCCGGCGTCAGCGCGCTGCAGGCCAAGCAATTCCTCGCCGAGCATCTGCCTGACATCGCGATGTCGCCGCGCGACGCCGCGCGCTATCTGGTTCGCAACGACGTCGACTATCTGCCGATCGACGCCATCCCCGGCCGCATTGCCACGACGCCCTTTGTGGTCTATCCGCCCGGCATCGCCACCATCGTGCCGGGCGAACGATTGACCGAGCGGGCGCAGCCGATGATCGACTACCTCAAAATGTTCGAAACCTGCTTCAACACCTTCCCCGGCTTCGACGTCGAGATTCAGGGCGTCTACAAGGAAGTCGATCCGTCCGGCCGCATCCGGCTCTATACCTACGTGGTCGCCGAATGAACCGGCCAAACGAAACCGCAGGTCCGGCCATGACGAGCGACCAACCGGTGCTGGTCCGGCCCTCGCGCGACGGCGATGTCGAGGCGATGCTGGCGATCTACCGCCATCATATCCGCCGCGGCATTGAAGAAGGCGTCGACGACAGCGGCACCCCGGAGCCGGAGGATTTGCGCGACCGGCGCAAGAACCTGCGCAGCCAGCGCCTGCCGCATCTGGTGGCGACCTGCGGCGGCGAGGTGGTGGGCTACGCTTACGTCGTGCTGTTTCGCAAGCGGCCGGCCTATCGCTACGCGGTCAAGCATTCGATCTATGTGCATCGCGAGCATCAGGGACGCGGCGTCGGACGGCTGTTGTTGCAGGAGCTGATCGATGTCTGCGCCGCCGCCGGGTTCCGGCAGATGATCGGCTATATCGATTCCGACAACACGGCCTCGCTCGCGCTGCATGAAAGGTTCGGCTTTGCCCGCGCCGGCCTGCTGCCGGGCGTCGCCTACCGCTACGGCCGCTGGGCCGACACCGTCATGGTGCAACGTTCGCTTGCCGCCGGTTCAACCGCACCGCCGCTGATTTCCAGCCCGGGGCGGTGAGCGGGCGTGCAACAAATTCCATGTCGTCCCGGCGAATGCCGGGACCCATAGCCACCGAAGGTCATCGTGCACGAGGCTGGAGCGACATCGGCTCTAACAATAAGCATTTGTGCTTAAGGGTCCCGGCGTTCGCCGGGACGACGACGGTTGGGTTTACTTGGTGCCGCCCGCCCCCGCTTCGCCGCAACCCGGTGCGCCGCCGCCAAAGCGGCGCGCGCCCAGACGATCAGCTCATCGGGTTCGTCGAACAGCCGCTCCGGCACGCGCCAGAAGGAGAGGTCGATCATGGCGCCCTTCTTCGCATAGTTGAGCGGCGGAAACGCCTCGGCTTCCTTGAATATCTCACGGTTCTGGTCATCGACCCGGAAATAGAGCGTATTCTCCGTCACCACGGCAAGCATCACGCCGTCGCAGAACACGCCGGTCTTGCCGAACATGCGCCGCATGGTGACGCGGCCCAGCGGCGCCAGCTGCTCGCTCAGGAATTCGGCATAGGTGGCGCTGGCGACCATGCTCGCCGATCACCGCGGTTCGCCGGAGAACGCCAGCCGCAATGTCGACAGCCGGTCGAGCGCCGCCTGCGGCAATGGACCTTTTTCGACCGCGGCAAATGCGCCCTCGAACTCCTGCGGCGTCGCCATGCCGACCAGGATGGTACCCATCGCCGGGTGCGACAGCGCAAACCGCGTGGCGGCTTCGGTCAGGCTGGAAGCAAAACCTTCCTCCACCAGCGGCATCAGACGGCGGGCGCGCTCGATATCAGCATCGTAGCTCATCGCCGAACCAATCGGCTCGGGCGCCGGGCTTGCAATCGGATGCCGCGCGGCCGAGCCCGACAAGGCGCCGCCCGCCAGCACGCGGATGCCGACGACGCCGACGCCGGCCGCCCGTGTGTGATCGAACACCCCTGCATAATCCTGCGCCGGATAATTTTTCGGCAGTTCTTCGGCGGCGGATGGATTGAGCATGTTGTAGACGATTTGCGCGCTGTCGAAGACGCCGGCATCGATCACCTGATGCAGCGCCGCGGTGTCGCCGACCGCCGAAATCCCGAGGAAACGAATCTTGCCCTGCTGACGCAGCCGCTCGAACGCCGGCACCACCTCGTCCAGCACCTGCCGCGCGCTCAGCGCCGATCCGCCGCCGGAAACGGTAATCGGATTGTGCAGGTGAAAGATGTCGACGTGCTCAAGACCAAGCCGCGCCAGACTGCCTTCGAGCGACGTCGTGACGGCATCGGCAATGCGGCCGAACGCATCGGGCGGTATTCGGACCTTGGTGCCGACGATCGCGTTGGCCGGCTTCAGCTTTTGCAAGACACGGCCAAGGTTCTTTTCCGATTCACCGTCGCCGTACAGCACCGCGGTGTCGAAATAATTCACGCCGACTTCGAGCGCCCGCGCCACGGCGCGCTCCTGGTCCGCAGGATCGCCGCGCACCATCACGCCGCCGACAGCGCCGCAACCAAAGCCCAGCACCGAGAGCTGCATTCCCGTGCGCCCAAAAATTCGCAATTGCATCGCTGTTCCTCCGGCTGCTCGCACAATACTCGAAATCTTCGTCCCGGGGTAATTTGCGGCTGACACAATTGTAAGTTTGCGTTTCGGAGTTGCGGGATCGGCAAAACTGACGCACAGTTTGGGCCTGTGCCGGAAATCAACCGGCGAGTATCAAACGAGGAGCACGCCATGATCAAGGTAAGCGTTATGTATCCAAACACGCCGGGGGCGCGCTTCGACCACGATTATTACCGCGACAAACACATGCCGCTCCTGAAGGCGCGCATGGGCGATGCCTGCAAGTCCTACACGGTGGACAAGGGCCTTGCGGGTGGCGCGCCCGGTGCGCCCGCGACCTATGTCGGGATGTGTCACATCTTCGCCGACTCGGTCGAGGCCTTCCAGGCCGGCTTTGGGCCTCACGCCAAGGAGATCATGGGCGACATCAAGAACTACACCGACATCGCCCCGGTCATGCAGATCAGCGAAGTCGTCGTCGGCTGACGGCGGCTGCGCAGCTTGCGTAGGGTGGGTCAGGTGACTTGTCCGCCGCAGCTCGCAGAGAGAAGGCGTAAGCCGTAACCCACCGCCGACGCGAATACGAACAGCGGTGGGTTACGCGGAGTTTGTCTCCGGGCCGCGCTTTGCACGGACCCGCCGGCAACCCACCCTAAGCATTAACCTGAATTTCGCCTGGTCAAGTCTTGAAGCGCGCGATGGTAAAGCCAATTCGGACTACCCCCAAAGAAGCGGTATCGTTCCACGATGTTTGTTGCGGAACCCCCGAAATCTCGACATCATTTTCAAACGCTGCCGGACATCGCCCCCCTGTAAAAAACCTGGCCGCGAACCCCAAGAAGCCGCGTCGGGCCTCAGCTCTTTCCCCAAGGAGCTGAGGTCCTTTTATGTTGTGGTGCCCTGGAAAACTTTCATGCCGAAAATCACGATCATTGAAACCGGCGTCATTTCGCCTGCCAATCGCGCGCGGCACGGCTCCTTTCCGCAGATGTTCGAACGGCTGCTTGGCGAGGCGGATGCCTCGGCGAGCTTTGCGACGGTCCGGCTTGCTGACGGCGAAGCGCTGCCCGATCCCGCCAGCCTCGAAGCCATTCTGCTCACGGGATCGCCAGCCGGTGTCTACGACGATCTCGACTGGATCGCACCGCTCGAGCGCTTTGTACGCGCGGCATATGAGGCGAGAGTTCCAATGGCCGGAATCTGCTTCGGCCATCAATTGATCGCGCAGGCGCTCGGCGGAACGGTGCGCAAATCGGAAAAGGGCTGGGGCATTGGACGTCACGTCTATGACGTCGTGCCCGGCAACGGCGTGATCGACGGCGATAGGCTAGCGATTCCCGCCTCGCATCAGGACCAGGTCATCGCGCCGCCTACGGGGGCAACAACCATATTCCATTCGCCGTTCACGCCGCACGCGGGCCTTCTCTATGCGAACGGCGTAACGCTGTCCGTGCAGCCGCATCCCGAATTCACCACGGCCTTTGCGCATGTCTGTTGCGAAAAAGCCGGTCAGAACAACGCTCCCGAACCGCTGGTCACGGCGGCCAAGGCTTCGCTCGAGCAGCCCCTCGACAGCCCCGACCTCGGCCGCGCCATCGCGCGTTTTCTGGCGAGGCCGCGCACAGCGTGATCGATTTTGTGCGATCAGCGTAGCCCGGATGAGCGCAGCGACATCCGGGGTTCCGCCTGCGCCTTAACCCGCATATCGCTGCGCTCATGCGGGCTACCAGTTGCTCACGACCGTCTGTGCCGCGGCGCTATGTATCCCCGCCAGGACCGCCTATCGAGTTTTCGGGATTACCATCTGCATTCGGCTTCACCTTCGTCCCCTGACGAACGGCGAAGGCGATAAATCCCACCAGCGCGCACAACGCCAGCAGGGGTCCCAACCAGTTCGGCATGATCATCCTTCGCGTCGTGTTGCACCAAGTGGCTTTTCGCCCAACTCTACATCGTTGGACTCGCTATTGGGCATATGGGTTCAACCTGGGAAGCCCCTGTTTTCATTCGACCCATTCCTCAGCGTCCCGCAGCAAGCGTAGCCCGGATGAGCGCAGCGACATCCGGGGTCCGTCAGCAGCTCCAAATACCCGCATATCGCTCCGCTCATGCGGGCTACCGAGCGAAGCCGCGTGCCAACTCCTTTACGCCTGCGGTCGGCTCGTCCAGCGAAGCTGGTGAACCCACAGTCGCACCGCCCGCAACTTCAGCATAAACCCGTGCAACCAGTCCGGCGCTCCGAGATACCGCAGTGCTTCAGCTTGTCCCTGTTCCCTCTGCTGCGCGAAGCTCGCATCGGAAAAGTAGTCATGATCGCCAGCACACCACTCCAATGTTCGCGCAATCTCTTCCTGCAATAGTTCGGTCTGCGGCAGCTTGATGACAAAGTTCAGTTCGCGCCGAAGACAGATCGCCTCGATCCGGGCACGCCTATTCTCGTCGTAACTGATGCCCCAATGTTCCAGCCTTGCATGGGTGGCTTCGTGGATGATTGTGGATGCGATCCATTCGATCGTTTCTTCGAGGACACGGCGTTCATCTAACACGCATGCCTTCAGTGACCGCTCGTAATGTGCGGCGTCACCTGGCAGCAGCCGCACCCATATTCGCTCCAGGTTACTGGTGACGCGGGAGTAGTGCAGCGGATCGCGTTCCTTGATAAGCCGCAGCGCCTCCTCGACGCGGCGCAGGCCGGGATGGGGCTCGCTTTCCCACGACCCCACCCAAAGCCCGTCAACATTTCGGCTCGTTGAAAACCAAAGCCCCAGCCTGTCGGTGACGGCGGGCTTTGTGGCCCGCAAATCCCGCCGCTTGTTCCGTTGCTGCAAGCGCCGACCCTTCTTCGTGGCTCTACCGCGTTTGCCGATTCATAGGCCAAGCTGCCTTTCGGGTTGCTTAGAAGCTTAATTCAAATCGTATCGAATATCGGGCTCCTGTCGGTAGACTTTCGACTATCCATCAGCCCGACGGGCAAATCAGTTCTGATTTTCGGAATCAATGTCAAGACCTGAAATAAAAACATTTCTGTTTACCAGAATGTAAATCAGGTGCATATCTTTCGCCATCCCGTCCCACTCAGAGGGGCGTCGGCCGTCGTCATGACGAGGGGCGGGTCGCGGTGGACGCCGACGTTGCGATTGACGGTCGCAGCTGAAGCGTACGGCGAAAGCGTGTGGTCCTGGCGCCCGTAACGGCGTCAAGTCTTTCGGGAGCTGACGCTTCCGAGGGGCGACGGTGGCAATAGAGGCCGTCTCACCGGGGAGAGCGCGTTATAAGCCGTAAAGCCATTGCGCAGGGAATGTCGGATGTTCTCCGCTGCCCTGTATGCTCATGTGCAGC
>NZ_JAFCLY010000071.1:0-30478 GCF_018130185.1 Bradyrhizobium sp. AUGA SZCCT0182
GCGCTGGTCGGCATGTTCCAGAAGAACTTCGCCAAGTTCGAAGCCCAGGTCGATGCCGATGTCCGCGCTGCTGCGCCTGAAGTGAAGCTCGCGGCGGAGTGACCAACGGCATGACCGTCCCGTGTCGCTGGAAATAATCGGCGCCTGTTTTGGGATCCAAACAGGCGCCCCACAAGAAACATCGACGGGGCAAGGCTATTTGAAATAGTGGCTATTTGAAATAACGCCTATTTAAATAGCCGTAAAACCGAATCGAAATGCGCTATTTGGCGTGGCCGATTTTGCCCCTTAGCAGCATGACTGCCAATCGTCCGGCGCCAATCCCGCAGATGCCGCCCGCCACCTTCACGGCCGCATCAAGCAGACGGCCGTGGCGATCCGGCGTCAGCAGTTGCAAGATCTCCAACGCCACTGCGCCTCCGACAACGATCGTGACAACAAAAACCACGCGGTTGGGGTAAGCGAGGGCAAGCGCAAGGCCCAGCAAGGCGAAGGCCGCGAAATGCTCAATCAGGCCTTCGGCAAGCACGGGGCGGGCGTGGATCGGCGACAGCGTCGCGAAGGCGATGAATGCCAGCGCCAGCCAGCCCACAATCATGCATAATTTTTGAATGGTCGAGATAATCTGATCCCGTCAATAATTGTTGAGAAAACCCTGGGCGTGGAGATCATCCAACCCGTCCATAGGCGCCGGTTGTGCGCGCCTCGTGCAATAATCACAGCAGCAATAAAAAAGCGAACCCAAGGCAAAACCAGGTCATGTACCGGAACTTACCCTCCAACAGCGCCGAAGCAAGTCAATTGAACTTGAAGGCTAAACTCCCTCTTGTTGATCCGAAACCGCGCATTTGCGAGAGTCGCGTTTCTACCGGATTGGAGTGACGGCGATGCCCTTGTGGACTTGCGAGCAATGCGGTGCCCAGTTTCCGGACAGCGTCGCGCCGCCGGCGGCGTGCCCGATTTGCGAGGACGAACGGCAGTACGTGAACTGGAAGGGCCAGCAATGGCTTTCGCGCGACGCACTGGCGGAGCGCCACAAGCTCGTCTGGCGCGATGATCTCGGTATTTCCGGGATCGCTCTCGATCCGGGCTTCGCGATCGGACAGCGCGCGCTGCTCATTCCCGAGCCCGACGGCTGCGTGATGTGGGATTGCGTGCCCCTGGCCACATCTGATGCGGTGGACCATGTGCGGTCGCTCGGCGGCCTGAAGGCGATTGCGGTTTCGCACCCGCATTATTACGGCGCGGTCGCCGACTGGAGCGAGGCCTTTGGCGGCGTTCCGATCTATCTGCATGGCGACGATCGCCAATGGGTCACGCGGCCGCACGCCGCGATCGTGCCGTGGACCGGCGACAGCCGCCAGATTTCCGATGACATCGTTCTCATCCGCACCGGCGGTCATTTCGCCGGCGGCACGATCCTGCATTGGCGTGCGGGTGCGCAGGGGCGAGGCGCGCTGCTCACCGGTGATGTTGCCATGGTGGCGATGGACCGCCGCTCGCTGAGCTTCATGTACAGCTTCCCGAACTACATCCCCTTGAATGCGAAATCGGTTCAAGGCGTGGCGCGCGCGGTCGCGCCGTTGGCTTTCGACCGCATCTATGGCGCGTGGTGGGGCAAGAACATCGAGGCGGGCGCAAAGGCCGCATTCGATGCTTCGGTCCGGCGCTATCTGGCCGCGATTGCGGATTAGACCGGCCGAGGGTGGGAACCAGCCAGGCCGTCGAACCTTGCCACTCCAGATAGTATCGCTATATCAGGGCTTTCCCACCCATGCTTGATCTCGTGAGCCCCTGATGACCACCACGACTGCCCCCGAATCCCAGCCGTTCCAGGCCGAGGTCGCCGAACTCCTGCATCTGATGGTGCACTCGGTTTATTCGGAAACCGATATTTTCCTGCGCGAACTGATTTCGAACGCGTCCGACGCCTGCGACAAGCTGCGCTATGAGGCGATCGCCGCACCCGAGCTGATCACCGATGGCGCGCCGCCCGCGATCCGCATCGTGCCGAACAAGACGGCGAACACGCTTGCCGTGGTCGACAGCGGCATCGGCATGGACCGGCAGGAATTGATCGACAATCTCGGCACCATCGCGCGCTCCGGCACCAAGTCGTTTCTGTCGCGCCTGACCGAGGCCAAGGATGGCGCCAACCTGATCGGCCAGTTCGGCGTCGGCTTCTATGCCGCCTTCATGGTCGCCGAGCGCATCGTTGTCACCAGCCGCCGCGCCGGTTCGGACCAGGTCTGCACCTGGTCGTCGTCGGGCGGCAGCGGATTTGAAATCGCGCCCGCCAGCGAGGAGGACGCCGCGCGCATCACGCGCGGCACCGAGATCGTGCTGCATCTGAAAGAGAACGCGCAGAAATATCTCGAGACCTACGAGATCGAGCGCATCGTCCGCGCCTATTCCGACAACATCCAGTTTCCGATTGAGCTGGTGCCGGAGGAAGGCGAGCCGCGCCAGATCAATTCGGCCAGCGCGCTGTGGCAGCGGCCGAAATCGGAACTGACGCCTGACGATTACAAGGGCGCCTATCAATCGATCGCCGGCGCGTTCGACGAGCCCGCGATGACCTTGCATTACCGCGCCGAGGGCCGCCAGTCCTATGCGGTGCTGCTGTTCGCACCGTCGACAAAACCGTTCGACCTGTTCGACCAGGCGCGCAAGGGCAAGGTGAAGCTCTATGTCCGCCGCGTCTTCATTGCCGACGATGCTGATTTATTGCCGGCTTATCTGCGCTTCATCCGCGGCGTGATCGACAGCGAGGATCTGCCGCTCAATATTTCCCGCGAGATGCTGCAGAACAATCCGCAACTCGCGCAGATCCGCAAGGCCGTCACCAGCCGCGTCGTCACCGAGCTGGAAAATCTCGGCGACAAGGAGCCGGAGGCGTTCGCGAAAATCTGGGATTCGTTCGGGCCCGTAATCAAGGAAGGCATCTGGGAAGATTTCGAGCGGCGCGAAAAGCTGCTGGGCCTGTCGCGCTTCACCACGACATCGGGCGAGAAGCGTTCGCTCAAGCGGTACGTCGAAAACCTGAAACCGAACCAGACCGAGATCTATTATCTCACCGGCGACAGTATCGAGCGGCTGAAGTCGAACCCAAAACTCGAATCCGCCACAGCCCGCGGCATCGAGGTGTTGCTGCTGACCGATCCGGTCGATGCGTTCTGGACTTCGGCGCCGCTCGATTTCGGCGGCAAGCCGCTGAAATCGTTGAGCCAGGGCGATATCGATTTCGGTCTGATCCCGCTGCTGGACGACAAGGCGGACGACAAAAAAGAAGAGAGCACTACGGATGAGGCCGCGACCATCGCCGTCATCAAGGACACGCTCGGGGAACGCGTCTCCGACGTGCGGGCTTCGCAGCGGCTGACGTCGAGCGCGTCCTGTCTGGTGGCCGGCGGCGACGGCCGCGACCGCCAGCTCGAACGGTTGCTGGCGATGCAGAACCAGGGCTCGGTGACCAAGCCGATCCTCGAGATCAATCTGCGTCATCCATTGGTGGCGGCGATTGCCGGGGCCAAGGACGCAGCCGCGGATCTGTCGTTCCTGCTGCTGGAGCAGGCTCAGATCCTCGATGGCGAATTGCCGGAGGACCCGGCGGCGTTTGCGAGCAGGCTCAATCAATTGGTGCTGCGGGGCGTCAAACTGTAGCAGGGGCGAACCCGAATTTGGGTTACGCCGTATCTGTTAGACAGCTTCGGAAAACGGGGTAACTTGCATCGCAATGACCACGCCCGACGGCACCGACATCTTCTACGGCGGCATTCCGGTCTTTCGCGGCTTCACCAGCCTGATGGATCCGGCGCTGTACTCGCCGTTGCCGGATGATTGGACCGTCGGCGTCGCCGACATCGTGGAATCGACCAAGGCGATCGCCAACCAGCGCTACAAGGCGGTCAACATGGCGGGCGCCGCTGTCATCGCCGCCGTGACCAATGCGCTGGATGGACGCGAGTTTCCGTTCGTGTTCGGCGGCGATGGCGCGAGCTTTGCCGTGGCGCCCGCCGATCTCGGCCGCGCGCGCGAGGCGCTGGCGGCGACAGCGACCTGGGTCAGCGAAGGCCTTGATCTTTCGATGCGGGTGGCGCTGGTGCCGGTGAAAGCAATCCGCGCGCAGGGCCTCGACATCAGAGTGGCGCGTTTCGGGCCGTCACCCAATCTATCATACGCGATGTTTTCCGGCGGCGGTCTCGGCTGGGCGGACGCGGCGATGAAGCGCGGCGAATTCGCGGTCCCCGCGGCGCCGGCCGGCGAGCAGCCGGGTTTGTCCGGGCTGTCGTGCCGGTTCGAGGAAATTCCGTCCGCGCGCGGTCTCATTCTTTCGGTGCTGGTGGTGCCGGCAAAGGGCGCCGATCCGCGCGCATTCCGCAAAGCGATCGAAGACATCATCGATCTCGTCGAGCGCAGCCCTGATGCCGGGCGGCCGGTGCCTTCAGGTGGACCCGATATACGCTTTCCGCCGGCGGGCATCGAATACGAGGCGCGTGCCGCGCGCGGCGGGTCGTTGTTGCGGCGCCGCAGTTCCGCGTTGGCCATCGCGCTATGGGCCTATGTCGTGTTGCGCTTCGGCATCAAGGTCGGCAATTTCGTGCCGAAGACCTACATGCAGCAGGTGGTAGAGAATTCCGACTTCCGAAAATACGACGATGGATTGCGGATGATCCTCGATTGTACGCCGGAGCTCGAGCAGGCGCTGGCGCAACGGCTGGCAAAGGCGGCCTCAAACGGTGTCGTGCGTTATGGCTTGCACCGCCAGGACGCGGCGATGATGACCTGCTTCACGCCGTCGGTGATGCGCAGCGACCACGTTCACTTCATCGATGGCGCACGCGGCGGCTATGCCTCGGCGGCGACCGCGTTGAAGGCGATGGCGGCTTGAGCTTCTCGCCGCCACACAACGGGGCTGGATGCTCATTTGCCCCAGCGCGTGAAGCGAATGAACAGCATTGTAGAGAGGCCGTATACGACCATCGCGGCGCCGACGAGGGCGAACAAGGTCCAGGCCGGTGCGCCCGATGACGCCAGCCACCAGCCGCCGAGGCCGACCAGCAGTAGCCGGATGGTGCCGGCCATGACCGGGCCGCCGACCTTTGCCGCGCCCTGCGAGGCGAAGTAGAGGGCGAGGCCGGTGCCGAAGAAGCCGAAGGCCGGACCGGCCCAGGCAAAGTAGGAAGAGGCGGCAGCCGTCACGCCGGGATCGCTGGTAAACAGCGAGATCCAGAGCGTCGGCTTGATCGCGACGACGAGGCCGATAAGGCCGACGGTCAGGCCTGCCGCAGCGGCCGCGGTCCAGGCCACCCGGCGCGCCCGCGCCACGAGGCCAGCGCCAACAGCCATGCCGACCATCGGCACCGAGGCGATGCCGAACGCAAATGCAATCGGGACCAGCAGGAATTCCAGCCGCGAACCCATGCCGTAACCGGCCAGCGTCTCCGTGCCGAGGCCCGCCACGATTTTGGTGAAGATCAAAATCGTCAGGACGGTTTGCAGCGGCGCCAGGCAGGAGATCGCGCCGACTTTAAGGATGTCGACGAACATGTCGCGCTCGAACCTGAAGGCGGCGAAATTCAGCTTCAGCCGGCTCCGGCCGCTGGCGAGGTACCACGCCAGGAAAATCGCGCCCAGCGTGAAGGCGGTGAGCTGACCCGCGGCGACCCCGGGCATGCCAAGCTTCGGCAGGCCGAATAATCCAAGACCGAGGCCGCCGCCGACCACGACCTGAACGACGGCGACGACGATCAGCACGGCCGAGGGAGTGCGCATATCGCCGGTGCCGCGGACCACCGAGGCCAGCGTATTGACCAGCCAGATCGAGATCGCGCCGGAGAACAGCACGTGCGAATATTGCATGGCCTGCTCGAGCACGCCGCCGCGGCCGCCAAGCAGCGAATAGAATTGCCGGCCGAACGCCAGCATGACAACGGTGAAGATCAGCCCGGCGCAGGTGCCGATCATGGCCGCATGCAGCGCCAGCGTCGCGGCGCGATCGCGGTTGCCGGCGCCGAGTGCGCGGCTGATGGCGGAGGACACACCGCCGCCCATCGCGCCCGCCGACATCATCTGCGTCAGCATCACGAACGGAAACACCAGCGCGATCCCGGCCAGCGGCTCGGTGCCGAGCCGGCCGATATAGGAGGTCTCGGCGACCGCCACCAGCGCGGTGCCGACCATCGCGATCGCATTGGGGAGCGCGAGCTTCAGCAGCGTCGGCAGGATCGGCGAGATCAACAGGCTATTGACCGGCGCGGTTGGTGCGGCCGCGGGGCGCAAATCAAGCGGGGCGTCGATCGTCATGCGTCACCGGTTCGTCGGCCAGAAGGCAATATATTATGGCCAACATATTATCGGCAGGCGCAAGCGCAAGCCACCCATCACCGCGCAGGGGTCACCACGGCAGGCCGCATAGGTCGATGACGCCGTCGCGCGGGGCGCGGGTGAAGTCGAATACGAACGGCGCCATCGCCTCGAAACGAATGCGTCCCTCCGGCTGCTCGGCATAGACCTCGCCAGTGAATTTGTGCCACCCGCGGGCCTCGTAGAAGGCGAAATTATGCGGCTCGCAGAACAGAAGAGCAAACTTGATCGCTTCGTGGTCGCGCATGGTCTGGACGGCGGCGCCGAGCGCGAGGCCGGCAAGCCCGCGTCCCCGGAAATCCTCGCGGGTCGCAACCCCGCCGATACCGCCGATATCGACCTTGCGCCCGTTCCAGGTGGCGGTACGGAAATAGACACCGACATGGCAGGCAAGGCCGGGTTTTGACGATTCGCTGGTAGAATCCTGCGGCGCCTCGATCAGCACGCGCAAATCGGCGTGGGCCCATTTGACGTGGCCCCAGGACAGTTTCTCGACCACATGCTTCGGCCAGACCGCATGCATCAGCGGTTCGACCCTCGGCCATGAAGCGTCCCCGTTCAGGACATCGATCTCGATACTCATTTTTCACCCCGCAAAGCCGAATGTCCCGTCATACGCTGGACGCGGAGCATCGTTACCGAAGAAGCCGCCCGCTTTGTCAAATTGCGGTGTTTAAGCGCGATGGAACCTTCTATAAGGGTTCCCGTTACACCACGTCTCCCATCATTTTCGGACATCACCCCATGACCTTCACGCTACCCGATCTTCCCTATGCCCATGACGCCCTTGCCCCCTATATGTCCAAGGAAACGCTGGAATTCCACCACGACAAGCATCACCAGGCTTACGTGACCAACGGAAACAACGCGATCAAGGGGACCGAATTCGAAGGCAAGTCCCTCGAGGAGATCGTCAAGGCCTCGTTCGGCAAGAACCCGGCCGTGTTCAACAATGCCGGCCAGCACTACAACCATCTGCATTTCTGGAACTGGATGAAGCCGAATGGCGGCGGCAGCAAGCTGCCCGGCCGTTTGGAAAAGAAGATCACCGAGGATCTCGGCGGGCTCGACAAGTTCAAGACCGACTTCGCCGCCGCCGGCGTCGGCCAGTTCGGCTCCGGCTGGTGCTGGTTGTCGGTCAAGAACGGCAAGCTCGAAATCTCCAAGACCGCGAACGGCGAGAGCCCGCTGGTTCATGGCGCAACCCCGATCCTCGGCTGCGACGTCTGGGAGCACTCCTACTACATCGACTATCGTAACCGCCGCCCGGACTATTTGAAGGCGTTCGTCGATAATCTCGTGAACTGGGAATATGTCGACCAGCTGTTCGGCAAGGCTTCCTGATTGAGCCCGTCATTCCCCGGTGCGCAATTGCGCATCGGGGGAATCTCGAGATTCCGGGTTCGATGCTTTGCATCGCCCCGGAATGACATCGAGCTAATTTCAGGGGCGGCAGTGCAAAACTGCCGCCCTTATCTTTTGCCTCCCATGCCATCCTTGCAGGCGTCGCGGGCTTGCGGCACAAGCGCTGTTGCCGGGTGATTTCGCGATGTGGAAAATGCTGCGATGAGCTATCTCTTGGTTTTCGTTGGTGGCGGCCTTGGCGCGTCGCTGCGCCATTTCATCAATCTCACCTGCGCCCGCTGTATCGGCACCGGATTTCCCTGGGGCACCTTCATCATCAACATCTCAGGGTCGACCGTGATGGGGCTGATCGCGGGCTATCTCGCCCTCAAGGGCGAGACCTCGCAGCCGTGGCGGCTGTTCCTGATGACGGGCATACTCGGGGGCTACACCACCTTTTCCGCGTTCTCGCTCGATACCGCCGTGCTCTATGAGCGGGGTGAGCTTGGCCTGGCGGCGGCCTACATCCTCGGCTCGGTGGTGCTCTCGATTGCCGGCCTGTTTGCCGGTCTCGCGCTGGTGCGCCACCTGACCTGAAAAGCCCGTGACAGCCTTGCATGGCCATGCCTGAGCGGCGCATGGATGTTTCAGTTGTTCCGTTTGCGTGAGGCCCCGGCCGGGACTAAGCAGGGTTGGACTTTTCACCTGCAGATCCTTGCCGATTCATTGCATTGTCAGAACCCCCATTGAAAGAACCGGTGCCCGCCGACGAACTTGCGGAGGCCGAAGCAGGCCCGCGACGCAAGCGCAAGCCGGTCGGCTGGTCGATGATCTTCATCGCCGTGCTGGTCGCGGTCAGCGCCACGCTGGTCTATCGCCGCGACGGTATCGACGGCGTGCTCAAGATTCTCACCCATGATCTCTGGCTATTCGGCGAGATCCTGCCGCGCGTATTGGCCGGCTGCCTGCTCGGCGCGTTCATTACGGAAATCCTGCCGCACGAGAAAGTGTCGCGATCGCTCGGGCCGAACTCCGGCCTGAAGGGATTGCTGATCGGAACGGCATTCGGCGCCATCCTGCCGGGCGGGCCGTTCACGGCCTATCCGGTGGCGGCGGCGCTGCTCACGGTCGGCGCGGATTTCGGCGCCACCATCGCCATGGTGGTGAGCTGGACGCTGATCGGTTACGGCCGCGCGGTCGCTTGGGAACTACCGATCCTCGGCACCGATTTCACGCTGTGGCGGATCGTGATCTCGCTGCCGATTCCGGTGCTGGCCGGCGCGCTCGGGCGCTTCGTCTATGTGCGGATGTATCCCAAAGGCGAGCCGTCATGAAGGGTGAGCCAACATGAAGGGCGAGCCGTCATGGCGATGAGCGCGCTCATCATCGACATCAGCCTGTGGGGCTCCGTGCTGGTGCTTGGCATCATCGCGTTCCGGCGCGGCCGCGTCGTGGTGGTTTCGGCGGCGCGCGAGGGCGCGATGGATTTCATCAACATCGTGCCGCGGATCGCGCTCGGCGTGATCGGCTCCGGCTACATCGCCGCCGTCATTCCCCCCGAAATCATCACCGGCTGGCTGGGCCCGGATTCCGGCTGGCTCGGCGTGCTTACGGCCGTGATCGCGGGCGGGCTAACGCCGGGAGGCCCGGTGGTCGGCTTTTCCATCGGCGCAGTGGCGCTGAAGGTGGGTGGCGGCTCGCCGCAGGTGATCGCCTATGTCGTCGCCTGGGCGCTGTTCGCCTTCCAGCGGCTGATACTGTGGGAAATCCCGTTCATGCCGGCGCGTTTCGTCTGGTTCCGGGCCGCGGTCTCGGTGCCGTTCCCGTTCCTGGCGGCGGCCTTGGCGATGGCGATCGGGAAGCCGTGAGGGCAGGGCACTTTGGTGGACTCAGGTTATGTTATAATATAACATCTTTGCATGTCTCACTCCCATTCCCACGACCATGCGCACCACCACCACAGCCATGGTCACCCCCATCACCACGACCCGTCGACCCCGCATCCGGCGCAACCGGCGCCGTGGTCGATCCTGCGGATGACGGTGGCGGCGCGGCTTGGCGCGGCGCTGGCGGTCAGCGCCTGTCTGTGGGTAGTCGTGCTGGTGGCGATGAGGTGAGCATGGCGGCGCAGACCCAAATCCAGCCAGCTCAGGTCAAATTCAGCAACGTCACGCTCGGCTACGACCGGCATCCGGCCGTGCACCACCTCAACCTGGAGGTCGCCGGGGGCGCGCTGGTCGCGGTGATCGGGCCGAACGGCGCCGGCAAGTCGACGCTGTTTCGCGGCCTCGCCGGCATCCTGAAACCGCTGGCGGGCTCGATCTCGCTGGGTGGTCTGGACAGCAAGGACATCGCCTACCTGCCGCAGACCGCCGACATCGACCGCAGCTTTCCCATTTCGGTGTTCGATTTCGTCGGCACCGGACTGTGGCGCTCCACCGGCTTCTTCGGCGGTATGGGCAAGAAAGAGCGCGAGCGGATTTTGGCGGGGCTTGCCGCCGTCGGTCTCAACGGTTTTGAGAACCGCCCGATCGGCACGCTGTCCGGCGGCCAGATGCAGCGCATGCTGTTCGCCCGCGTGCTGCTGCAGGACGCGCGCCTGATCGTGCTGGACGAGCCGTTCAACGCCATCGACGCCAAAACATCAGCGGACCTGATCGCGCTGGTCAAACGCTGGCATGGCGAAGGCCGCACCGTGCTGGCGGCGCTGCATGATCTCGACATGGTGCGCAACCATTTCCCCGAAACCCTGCTGCTGGCCCGGGGGCCGGTGGCCTGGGGCGCGACCGCGCAGGTGCTGACGCCGGATAACCTCTTGGTGGCGATGAAGATGTGCGAAGCCTTCGACGACCGGGCCGCGGCCTGCGCCGAAGATGCGCCGTCGCGGGCGGCCTAGCTCCAATGCTCCATGATGCGCTGATCGCGCCTTTCACCGAATTCGAGTTCATGCGCCGCGCGCTGGCGGCCGTGATCGCGCTGTCGCTGGGCGCAGCGCCGATCGGCGTGTTCCTGATGTTGCGGCGGATGAGCCTCGTCGGCGACGCCATGGCGCATGCCATCCTGCCCGGGGCCGCGATCGGCTTTTTGGTCTCGGGCCTCAACCTGTTCGCGATGACGACCGGCGGCCTGATCGCAGGTTTTACGGTCGCGATCCTGGCCGGCGTGGTCGCGCGCACCACCGAACTGAAGGAAGACGCCTCACTGGCGACGTTCTATCTGGTGTCACTGGCGCTCGGCGTCACCATCGTGTCCATCAAGGGCACCAATATCGACCTGCTGCACGTGCTGTTCGGCAACATCCTGGCGATGGACGACCAGACCCTGCTGGTGATCGCCTTCAACGCCACCATCACTTTGCTGGTGTTGGCCGTGATTTATCGCCCGCTGGTGATTGAATGCGTCGATCCGGTGTTCCTGCGCACCGTCAGCCGCGCAGGCGCCCCGGCGCATCTGGCGTTCCTGGCGCTGGTCGTGATCAACCTCGTCAACGGCTTTCACGCGCTCGGCACCTTGCTCGGCGTCGGCCTGATGATCCTGCCCGCGGGCATCGCGCGCTTCTGGTCACGCGACATCACCGGCATGATCTGCATCGCGGTCGCGAGCGCCATGGTGTCGGGCTATGCCGGGCTGGTGCTGTCGTTCCAGACCAAAATTCCGTCAGGCCCTGCGGTCATTCTCGTCGCGGCGGGGATTTATGTGGTGTCCGTGCTGTTCGGCAATGTCAGCGGCCTGGTCCGGCAGCTGTTCCCCGGCCGGCATCTCGAGGCGTAGCGATGCAGCGTTTGTTCTCCCTCATCTGTCTGGTGCTGATCGCCACAGTCGTTCCGGCCAGCGCGCAGGAACGCCTCAAAATCGTCGCCAGCTTCTCCATCCTCGGCGATTTCGTCCGCAATGTCGGTGGCACCAGCGTCAGTGTCACGACGCTGGTCGGTGCCGACGGCGATGCGCATGTCTACTCGCCGACGCCGGCGGATGCGAAAAAGATCGCCGATGCGAAGCTGATTTTCGTCAATGGCCTTGGCTTCGAGGGCTGGCTGCCACGGCTGCTGAAATCCGCCGGGAGCAAGGTTACCGTCGTGACGGCGACGGCCGGCATCGCGCCGCTCAAGCGCGGCTCGGATGCCGACCCGCACGCCTGGCAATCCGTCGCCAACGCCAAAATCTATGTCGGCAATATAAGCGACGCGCTGGCGGCCGCCGATCCTGCCTCAGCCCAGGGTTTTCGTGCCAATGCGGAGGCCTATCTGGCGAAACTCGACGCTCTCGACCGCGAGGCGCGCGAAGCCGTTGCAAAGATCCCGCAAGCCCGCCGCAAGGTGATTTCGACCCACGGCGCCTTCGGCTACTTCGCCGCCGCCTACGGCGTCGAATTCATCGCGCCCGTCGGCGTGTCCACGGAATCCGAGCCCAGCGCCCGCGATATTGCCGGTATTATCACCCAGATCCGGGCGGCCAAAATCCCGGCGGTTTTTCTGGAAAATGTGAGCGATCCGCGCCTGATCCGCCGGATATCGGCCGAGACCGGTGCCAAGGTCGGCGGGACCCTCTATTCGGACAGTTTGACGGCCGAAAAGGGCGATGCCCCCACTTACATTGACATGGTCAGGCACAATATAAAGGCATTGACCAGCGCGCTCGCGAACTGAGAGGCAGGGGCCACCCTGCCGGGAGCGTGGCTGCGATATTTGCCGGAGCTGCCATGTCTGAACTGACTGCCCAAAAAATTCCTGTAACCGTGCTGACGGGCTATCTCGGCGCCGGCAAAACCACGCTGCTCAACCGCATCCTGTCGGAAAACCACGGCAAGAAATACGCCGTCATCGTCAACGAATTCGGCGAGATCGGCATCGACAACGACCTCATCATCGGCGCCGATGAAGAAGTGTTCGAGATGAACAATGGCTGCGTCTGCTGCACCGTGCGCGGCGACCTCGTGCGCATCCTCGACGGCCTGATGAAACGCAAGGGCAAATTCGACGCCATCATCGTCGAGACCACCGGCTTGGCCGATCCGGCGCCGGTGGCGCAGACCTTCTTCGTCGACGAGGACGTGCAGAAGAACGCCCGGCTCGACGCGGTCGTCACCGTGGCCGACGCCAAATGGCTGAGCGACCGTTTGAAGGATGCGCCGGAAGCCAAGAACCAGATCGCGTTTGCCGACGTCATCGTGCTCAACAAGACCGACCTGGTTTCCAAAGCCGAACTCGCCGAAGTCGAGGCGCGGATTCGCGGCATCAACCCTTACGCAAAACTGCACCGCACCGAGCGTTGCAAGGTGGCGCTGGCGGACGTGCTGGAACGCGGCGCGTTCGATCTCGATCGCATTCTCGAGATCGAGCCGGAATTCCTCGATACCGGCGACGGTCATGATCATCACCATGATCACGATCATCACCACGGCCATGACCATCATCATGATCACAGCCACAGCCATGGCGGGCTGAAGCATTACCATGACGAGGAGATGCAGTCGCTGTCGCTGCGCACCGACAAGCCGCTCGATGCGACCAAGTTCATGCCGTGGCTGCAGAACCTTGTCGCCTCCGAAGGACAGAAGATCCTGCGCTCGAAGGGCATCCTCGCCTTCAGCGACGATGACGACCGCTACGTGTTCCAGGGCGTGCACATGATGCTCGAGGGCGACCATCAGCGCAGATGGAAGGATGACGAACGGCGCGAGAGCCGGCTTGTCTTCATCGGTCGCGAATTGCCGGAGCAGATGATTCGCGACGGTTTTGAGAGCTGTATCACCACGTGATGAAACAGTTTGATCCGGGCGAAGGCGCCTCCATCGCTTCGATCACCGACAAGGTGCGGCCGCTTGCGGTCGGCATGCCGATATCGTCGGTGCATTTTCTCGGCGAGACCGCGGTCTTCGTCGGCGCCGAGGAGAAGGCTGCCATCGTCGGCGCCGGCGGGGAGATTTCACCTGTCGATATTCACGGCGGTGCGGTGCTGTGCGCGGCGTCCGACGGCGCGCGCGTCGTTACCGGCGGCGACGACGGCAAGCTCGTCGCGCTCAACGCCAGGGGCGAGGTCGATGTACTCGCAACCGACGCCAAGCGGCGCTGGATCGACAACGTCGCGCTGCACCCCGATGGCGCGGTGGCGTGGTCGGCCGGCAAGATCTCGTACGTTCGCACCAAGGGCGAGGAGAAGTCCTTCGATATGCCCTCGACCGTCGGCGGCCTGGCGTTCGCGCCCAAGGGCCTGCGGCTGGCGGTCGCGCATTACAACGGCGTGACGCTGTGGTTTCCCAACATGGCGGCGAAGCCTGAGTTTCTGGAATGGGCCGGCTCGCATCTGTCCGTCACCTTCAGCCCGGACAACAAGTTTCTGGTGACCGGGATGCACGAGCCGGCGCTGCATGGCTGGCGGCTCGCCGACAACCGGCATATGCGCATGAGCGGCTATCCCGGCCGCGTCCGCTCGATGTCGTGGAGCGCCGGTGGCAAGGCGCTGGCCACTTCAGGCGCCGACACCGTGATCCTGTGGCCGTTCGCCAGCAAGGACGGGCCGATGGGCAAGGAGCCGGCGATGCTGGCGCCGTTGCAGGCGCGTGTCTCGGCGGTCAGCTGTCATCCGAAGCATGATATCCTGGCCGCGGGCTACAGCGACGGTTGCGTGCTGATGGTGCGGATCGAGGACGGCGCGGAGATCCTGGTGCGCCGGAGGGGCAACGCCGCGGTTTCGGCGCTGGCCTGGAGCCCCAAGGGATCGCTGCTCGCCTTCGGCACCGAAGACGGCGATGCGGGGATGGTGGAGCTCTAAATCATCCGCCGGTGCGTGGCGAGACTGGACCGAAGTGCATCCGCGATTGACGGTGCGCTCCCTCTCCCGCTTGCGGGGGAGGGTTGGGGTGTCGCCACGAGTTACCCTGCCCGAGTGGAGAGAGCCCCCACCCGGTGCTTGCGCGCCGACCTAAGAGCGAGCTTCGCTCGTCTCGACCCCGCAAGCGGGAGAGGTCAAGCGAAACACGCGGCGTTAGCAAACCGGCCTACTTCACTTTCCTCCCGGCTTTGACGTAAGCCTCGATGTGGTCAAACGTCTTGCCGGCCGGTTCGAGGTTTTCGAAGGCCGAAGCGGCCTTGTTCATGTTTTCAGCGGTCTTGTCGCGATCCTTCGGGTCGGGTTTGAAGACGGCGAGCATGGTGAGCGCCGTCATATAATTCCCGAACGCCGCTTGCTCGGCCGCGAACAGGTTTTTCAGGCGAGGATCGTTCGCAAAAAAGCCGGTGAAGGTGTTTTTGATGCCGTCGTCGGCTGATGCCAGCGACTGCAACGCCCAAAATCCGCTCGCCAAAGTCAGCACGCGAAAGAATTTGGCGGGCTCGGTTTTGCACTGGTATTTGTCGCAGGCCATCTTGGCCATTACGTTGTCCCGGCCTTCCGCGGTCATGTTCGGTCCGAACTTGCTCTTCATGAATCCCATGCGCATGGCAATGCCCGCCATGTCGTCATCTGCGCTGGAGAAGTTGGCGAGGATTCTTTCAATGAAGCTGGTGTCACCGGATGCCATATAGGCGCCGATCAAGAGGTCGTTGTCGGCGGCATTCGACGACGGCCGCACCACGGCAAGTTTGGCAGGTTGGTTCTTTTCGATTTTCTGCAGCGTGGCTGTGATCTGGTTTTCCTCGGCAAATTTCTGTGCGTCTTCCATGAGGCCGGCGCCGTAGAGCGCCACGAGCTTCACCGATTTGACGTATGAAGAGGCTTCAAGTTGCAGGATGCGCTGCTTCTCCGCAGGCGACGTGCTGAAGATCTGCGCCAGGAATCCAATGACCGCGCTGGGATCGGCGTTTGGGCCGGCTCGCATTTGCGACAGCACGCTGTCGACGCAGGCGGGCTGCTTGGTGCGGTAATAGCCGGTCATGCAGTTCTGGTCCGCAGCCGCGGGCGAGCACTGAATACCGAGCAGCGCGATCGCGGCGTAAAGCATTCTTTTCATGACAATTCCCGATAAATTGGGCGAATCTGTTCGATCCGGGATCGCATCAAGCGCCGTTGCCCGCAGCGAAGCGGATCGTCGCTCGCACCGGACCCGGCGACCGTTAGTCGCCGGAACAGGCCAGATCGTTCAGGCTGTGATAGATTCGTCACCTCTCTCCCCTAGAGCGTTTTCCAGCGAAGTGGATACCGGTTCGCGTCAAGAAAACGCGTCAAAACAAGAATCTAGAGCCCCGTTCCGATTCCATCGGAACGGAAAAGGCTCTAGAAAACCGCCATGCGCTTCCTGACGACCTTCCAGATCGCCGATTTCCTCGACACCCTGGTCAGCCTGACCGCGGCTTTCGTTCTGGGCACCCTGATCGGCGCCGAGCGGCAATACCGGCAGCGGACCGCGGGCCTGCGCACCAATGTGCTGGTCGCTGTCGGTGCGGCCGCCTTCGTCGATCTTGCGATGCATCTGAAGGCTGCCGAAGGCGCGGTACATGTGATCGCCTATGTCGTCTCGGGGATCGGCTTCCTCGGCGCCGGCGTCATCATGAAAGAGGGCATGAACGTCCGCGGCCTCAACACCGCGGCGACGCTCTGGGGATCGGCCGGGGTCGGAGCTTGCGCCGGCGCCGACATGGTGGCCCAGGCGGCGGCGCTGACCGTGTTCGTGGTCGCCGGCAACACCTTGCTGCGTCCGCTGGTCAACGCGATCAACCGCATTCCGATCGACGAACGCGCGTCCGAGGCGACTTACTACTTCAAGCTCGCGGTCAGCGCGGAGGCGTTGCCTGACATGCGCGACCATCTGGTCGAGCGACTGGAGAATGCAAAATATCCGGTCGCTGAACTCAATGTGGTCGAGCATGGCGATGACCTGCTGGAGATCGTCGCCACGCTGGTCTCCACCGCGATCGATCCCAACGAATTGAACGCGGTCGCGGTCGATCTGCAGCGCCAGCCCGGCGTTCGCCATGCCACCTGGGAAGTCAGCACCAAGGATTAGTTTGACTCTTGCCCAGGTTCCGCACGCTGCGGGGCTGGGGAACAATGCGCTACGCCGGCCGTTGTCATCGCGAACAACCATGCGGTGAACGATATGTCTGCCGATCAGAACAAGCGCAGCTACCGGATTGATTTTCTCGTTGCGGCCGCGCTGGTCACGACGGGCCTCGTGATATCAGGTCTGTCGCTGGCCGAGCTGCGCGCGCGCCCGCCGCAACAAATGGCGCAGGCCACCCAGCCGCTGCAATCGACGCCGGGTGCGGAAACCAGGCCGTCGGTGCCTGCGGAGACGACGACCGGCACCCGGCCGTCCAACGTGCCGCCCGAGCCGGCGCGTCCCGATGCCGAGGCGCAGAAGTCCGGCGCCCAGCCCGCGCTGCCGCCCGCACCGGCCGAGAAAACAGCCGAACCGATCAAGCAGAAGTAACCCTCTCGTCATTCCCCGATGCGCGATTGCGCATCTGAGGGCGCGCGGAGCGCGAGCCCGGAATCCATAACCACGATCGGGAGTATGGTGTCCGGGCCTGCGCCACGTGGCGCATCCCGGAATGACGAAGAGTTCTGACGCCGATTTGACTGCGTCTGCCGGTTTTACGGTCTCGCCTGTGCCATCAAGCTCCCCCATAATCGCCCTCATCGCGCGACCGCGCCGGCGACAGATGGGGCAGGCCATGAAGATCGACGATGTAAGACGAACCGCGTATTCGATGCCGCTGACCAACCCGTCCTTCCCGCCGGGGCCCTATCGGTTCTTCAACCGCGAATATTTCATCATCACCTACCGGACCGATCCGGAAGCGCTCGCCGCCGTGGTGCCGGAGCCGCTCGAAGTCGTTGAACCCGTCGTCAAATACGAATTCATTCGTATGCCCGACTCGACCGGCTTCGGTGATTACACCGAAACCGGCCAGGTGATCCCGGTCCGTCTCAACGGCGAGGAGGGCGCCTATACCCACGCCATGTACCTTGACGACGAAGGCCCGATCGCCGGCGGCCGAGAGATCTGGGGATTTCCCAAAAAGCTTGCGAAGCCGAAGATCGAAGTCGAGAGCGATGTGCTGGTCGGCTCGCTGCATTACGGCTCGGTGCTCTGCGCCTCCGCCACTATGGGTTACAAGCACCGCCCGGTCGATCATGACGCCGTGCTGAAAGGCATGAAGGCGCCGAACTTCATTCTCAAGATCATCCCGCATGTCGACGGCACTCCGCGGATCTGCGAACTGGTCCGCTTCCAGCTCGAGGACATCACGCTGAAGGAAGCATGGAGCGGTCCGGCCGCGCTTGGCCTGTTTCCCCATGCGCTGTGCGACGTTGCCCGCCTTCCGGTGCGCGAAGTGGTTTCCGCGCTGCACTTCAAGGCGGATCTGACGCTCGGGCTAGGGTCGGTCGCGTTCGACTATATGGCGAAGTGAGAGCCGTCATTCCCCGGTGCGCAATTGCGCACCTGAGGTCTGGTCCTTCGGACGATCCCGGAATGACGAAGACGCTCTACTGCGCGCCCTTGAGCGTGCAGGAGGTCGAGCAGGTCGTCATCACGCCGCGCTGGCAGGAGATGCACACGGCAATGCACTGCTTCAGGTCCTTGGGATTGTAGGAGCTGTAGAGCTTGCGGGCGCAGTTATCGATCGAGCCGGTGATGTCGTTGTTGTTGTCGGGTTTGCAACCGGCCAAAACGACCGCCGATAGCATGATTGCGATAAAGACGCGCATTTCCACCGCTCCACCGGGGGCGTCGCTGCGCAGAGACACAGGACGGCTCAAGGTCCTCTGAAAAGAGGTACCTTTCAGGATGGCGCGATTTTATTAAGCGAGCGTTACGGTGGCTGGAGGCCCCTGACGCTGCGTCGCATCAGGGGTGGAACCATACCTATCGCACCAGAATGTTGCGGAACTGCCAGGGATCGGAGGTATCGATGTCTTCCGGGAACAGGCCCGGCCGGTCCGAGAGTGGGGTCCAGTCGGTGTAGTATCCCTTTACCGGCCCGAGATACGGCATCTGGATTTCCAGCAGACGATCGAAATCCATCTCGTCGGCTTCGACGATGCCTTCGTTCGGGTTTTCCAGCGCCCACACCATGCCGCCGAGCACGGCGGAGGTCACCTGCAGGCCGGTGGCGTTCTGATAGGGCGCGAGTTTGCGGGTCTCTTCGATGGAGAGCTGCGAGCCGTACCAGTAGGCATTGTTGTCATGGCCGAACAGCAGCACGCCGAGTTCGTCGATGCCATCGACGATTTCGTTCTCATCGAGGATGTGGTGCTTTTCCTGCATCTTCGCTGCGCGGCCGAACATTTCATGCAGCGACAGCACGGCATCGTCAGCCGGATGATAGGCATAGTGGCAGGTCGGCCGATAGATCGCCGTGCCCGATGCGTCACGCACCGTGAAGTAATCGGAGATCGAGATCGACTCGTTGTGGGTGACGAGGAAGCCATACTGAGCGCCGCGGGTCGGACACCAGGTGCGCACGCGCGTGTTGGCGCCGGGCTGCATCAGGTAGATGGCGGCGCCGCAACCCGCTTCGTGGGTACGTGCGTTCTCGGGCATCCATTTTTCATGGGTGCCCCAACCGAGTTCGGACGGCTGCACGCCTTCCGACAGGAAACCTTCCACCGACCAGGTGTTGACGAAGACGTCAGGCTCTTTCGGCGACTTGGAGCGCTGGGTGTCGCGTTCGGCGATGTGGATGCCCTTGATCCCGGCCTGTCGCATCAAATCAGCCCATTCGGCTTTTGTCTTCGGCTTGGGGGCATTGAGCTTCAGATCAGCGGCGACATTGAGCAGCGCCTGCTTGACGAAAAACGAGACCATGCCGGGATTGGCGCCACAGCAGGAGACGGCCGTCGTCGAGCCCGCGGGGCGCGCCTTCTTGGCGGCCAGCGTCGCTTCGCGAAGGGCGTAGTTGGAGCGTGCTTCCGGGCCCTTCGAAGAATCGAAATAGAAGCCGAGCCAGGGCTCGTTGACGGTGTCGATATAAAGAGCGCCAAGTTCGTTGCAGAGCTCCATGATGTCGGTAGAGCCGGTATCGACCGAGAGATTGACGCAGAAACCCTGGCCGCCGCCTTCAGTGAGAAGCGGGGTAAGCAACGCGCGATAATTGTCCCTGGTCACGCCCTGCTGGATGAATTTCACATTGTGCTTCTCGCAATGCGCCTTGCGGCCCTCGTCCTTGGGATCGATCACGGTGATGCGCGACTCGTCGTAATCGAGATGCCGCTCGATCATCGGCAACGTGCCTTTGCCGATGGAGCCGAAGCCGACCATGACGATGGGACCGGTGATCTTCGCGTAGATCTGCGAGGCGGGGCTCATGGGATGGTTTCTCCGGAAAGTCTGGCAAACAAAAGGTGAGGGTGGATCAGGCGCTGCGGCGCTTGGCGGTCACTTCGATCTCGATCTTCATCTCGGGCTTGTACAGCCCTGCGACCACCAGAAGCGTGGCGGCCGGGCGGATATCGCCGAGAACTTCGCCGCAGACCGCGAAATGGGCATCCGCATCCCTGAGGTCGGCGATGTAGTAGGTCGCGCGGACGATGTCGGCCATCGCGAAGCCGCCCTCTTTCAAGGCCGCCTCGATGGTCTTGAAGCAGTTCCGTGACTGGCTCGTGACATCGTCAGGCATCGTCATGGTGGTGTAGTCGTAGCCGGTGGTGCCGGCGACAAAGGCGAAATCGCCATCGATCACGGCGCGGCTGTAGCCGGCGGTCTTCTCGAACGGCGAACCGGTGGAAATCAGTTGGCGGGGCATCGGAACCTCGATTTGCGGCCTGATCCGAAAACTGCGGGATTGGCGCGGTTTAAGGGCTTTTCGCCGGAGCGCGCAACCCCTCTGACGCGGCGGCTCAGGCCGCGTGCGGCACGGCTTGCAACGCCTTCTTCGCGCGCGATGCCTTTGCCTTGTGCAGCGGCGCGCCCGACGCCGAGATCATGCCCCAGGCGCCGTCGAGCGCGCCCTCGCGCAGCTCGAGGCCGAGCAGGCGGTCGCGCTCGAACGGGCCGGGCAGCGACAGTTCGCCGGTCTTTTCGGCCGAGAAGCCGAACCTGACGTAATAGGGCGCGTTGCCGAGCAGGATCACCGCGCGATGGCCATGCGCCGTCGCCGCCGCGAGCGCGTGGTCCATCAGCGCGGCCCCGACGCCGAGCTGGCGGGAGGATTCCTCAACCGCCAGCGGGCCGAGCATGAGCGCCGGGATGCCGCCGGCGCTGACGTGCCACAACCGCACGGTGCCCACCAGTTTCCCTCGTGCCACGGCCGACAAGGCAAGGCCTTCGGCGGGCGCACGTTCGTCACGCAGGCGCTGGCAGGTGCGCGTATGGCGATTCTCGCCAAAGCAGGCATCCAGCAGCGCTTCACGCGCAACGACGTCCGAAGCCCGTTCCGCACGGATCGCGAACGGAGCGGCATTCGGGGTGAGGGCGATAGTGGTCTTCCGCAAAGCAGTCATGGCACGTCAGTCCTCACTCCAACGGCAGATCACGCCGCGGAGCGTTGTCTAGAAATTCGCAACATGGGGGGTGGGAGCCGGCGCGCCGGCTCCCGGTTAGTCAGGCCTCAGTGGCCAGTTCAGATGTGGTAGGTCCGCAGCGGCGGGATGCCGTTGAACGCCACCGACGAGTAGGTCGACGTATAGGCGCCGGTGCCTTCGATCAGCAGCTTGTCGCCGATCTCGAGCGTAACCGGGAGCGGATACGGCAGCTTCTCGTACAGGACGTCGGCGCTGTCGCAAGTCGGGCCCGCGAGCACGCACGGCGTCATCTCCGCGCCGTCATGCGGGGTGCGGATGGCGTAACGGATCGACTCGTCCATCGTCTCGGCGAGACCGCCGAACTTGCCGATGTCGAGATACACCCAGCGCACCTCGTCCTCGTCGCTCTTCTTGGAGATCAGAACGACTTCGGTCTCGATGATGCCGGCATTGCCGACCATGCCGCGTCCCGGCTCGATGATTGTTTCCGGGATCTGGTTGCCGAAATGCTTGCGCAGCGCGCGGAAGATCGACCGGCCATATTGCAGGACCGGAGGAACGTCCTTGAGGTACTTGGTCGGGAATCCACCGCCCATGTTGACCATGGACAGGTTGATCCCGCGCTCGGCGCAGTCACGGAACACCGACGAGGCCATCGACAAAGCGCGGTCCCACGCCTTCACCTTGCGCTGCTGCGAGCCGACATGGAACGAGATGCCGCACGGCTCCAGGCCCAGACGCTTGGCGAGGTCGAGCACGTCGACCGCCATTTCCGGATCGCAGCCGAACTTGCGCGACAGCGGCCACTCGGCGCCTGCGCAATCATAGAGGATGCGGCAGAACACCTTGGCGCCGGGCGCGGCGCGGGCGATCTTCTCGACTTCGGCGGCGCAGTCGACCGCGAACAGGCGAATGCCGAGCGCGAAGGCACGCGCGATGTCGCGCTCCTTCTTGATCGTGTTGCCATAGGAGACGCGGTCCGGCGTCGCACCGGCAGCCAGCGCCATTTCGATTTCGGCGACGGTTGCGGTGTCGAAGCACGAGCCCATCGAGGCCAAAAGCTGCAGCACTTCCGGCGACGGGTTTGCCTTCACCGCGTAGAACACGCGGCTGTCCGGCAACGCCTTCGCGAAGGTCTGGTAATTGTCGCGCACGACTTCGAGGTCGACCACGAGGCACGGCTCGGTGTCCTGGCCCTCGCTGCGGCGGTTGCGCAGGAATTCCTGAATACGTTCGGTCATAGCACTCTCCCAAACGGCCCAGCGACGGGGATCCGTTCAAAAAATTGATGTCGGATAAGAGCGCTCCGGCCACATCGCGCGATGGAGGCGCAACGAAGCCAAAAGACTCAGATCAGACTGTGCTGCCGTGGATTGGTTGGGAATTTCCCGCCCGCACACCTGGCAATGAAGGACAAGCCTTTTCAGTAGCCCGCGCCGGCGTTGGAATGCCGGTAGAGACCAAAAAAGCCCGATCCGTCGTTGCTTTAAGTCGCGTCCCCCGTTGAGAGCGGGGTGCGCCGGTTCGCCTCCGGCTGCCAGTCACGGTTGCAAAAGATGCAGAGACCTTCAACGGCATCTCTTGAGAGAGATGCTGGCCTCCCAGGTTTTCACCTGAGCGACCCTCGGTTCTTCATCCCTTGGCGGCTGTCCGGCCTCTTGTCCGGATACCTACCGACTGACACACGACCACAGGCACGTGCGAAATTGGGCAAGGCTGGAAATAAGGCTTTTGAATCTGCGACGCAACGTTTTTTTTAGGCTGGGGACAAATTTCCGCGCGCGTACTTACAAAATGGTTCGCGGCACGCGCTGAGCGACGTCGAGAGAAGCGCCAGCGCGGTCAAACATGAACGGCTGTTAAGATTTCCCGGGGAAATTACGGAGTGTTGTCGCGTGAAGTGCGATCACGAAAGCGGCTGTGCCGCAGTGATTTCTTGAGCTCGCGCGTCAGCTGCGTTTCCAGAACGGCTCGATGCGCTGAGCTTGGCGGATGAAGCCGACCATGATCACGACGCCGATGCCGAACATCACCGCCTGCAGGATGTGCGCGCCGGTGTCGGAGAGTCCAAGCAGGATCGCGAGGGCCCAGCCGCCGGCGAACGCCGCGCCGAACACCTCGGCGCCGATCAGGATCGCCGCCGAGATGACGGTGATGACGCTCGGCCAGATGATCTCGCTCTTGGCACCGGAAGAAGGCTGCATGCTCATGGAAACGGGTCCTGTTGGGTGGGCGCAATCTCTCCGAAAAGGCCCCCACTATCAAGCTTAAAAGGCCCAAAAATGCCGTATGGCGTGATATAGATTGACGCATCATTCAGAGCGTTTTCGAGCAAAGCCGATACCGGTTCGCGTGAGGAAAACGCGTCAAAAACAAGGCTGGAGCCCGAAGCGGCTTCAGCGCAGAAACGGGACTTGTGATGTCGGAAACCCAGCAAAATGCAGCCCCTCCGGAAGCCCCGGCAAATCCGCTGCTCCGGCCGTGGCAGACGCCGTTCGAGACGCCGCCCTTTGCCGAAATTCTCCCTGAGCACTTCCTGCCGGCTTTCGAGCAGGCCTTTGCCGATCACGCCGCCGAGGTCGCCGCCATCACCCACGATCCCGCGGCGCCGGACTTCGCCAACACCATCACGGCACTGGAGCGCTCCGGCAAGCTGCTCTCCAAGGTCTCCGCCGTGTTCTACGACCTGGTGTCGGCGCACTCCAATCCGGCGATCCTGGAGATCGACAAGGAAGTGTCGCCGCGGATGGCGCGGCACTGGAATCCGATCATGATGAACGCGGTGCTGTTCGGCCGCATCGCCATGCTCCACCACAACCGCGCCACGCTCGGCCTGAGCAGCGAGGAGATCCGGCTGCTGGAACGCACCTACACCAACTTCCACCGCGCCGGCGCCGGCCTCGACGAAGCCGCCAAGGCGCGCCGGGCCGAGATCAACGAGCGGCTGGCCGAGCTTGGCACCTCGTTCAGCCACCACTTGCTCGGCGATGAGCAGGACTGGTTCATGGAGCTTGGCGAGGACGACCGCGGCGGGCTACCCGAAGCCTTCGTCGCCGCCGCCAAGGCCGCCGCCGAGGCGCGCGGGATGCCCGGCAAGGCGATCGTGACGCTGTCGCGCTCTTCCGTGGAGCCGTTCCTGAAGAGCTCCGATCGGCGTGACCTGCGCGAGAAGGTGTTCCGTGCCTTCACCGCCCGCGGCGACAATGGCAACGCCAACGACAACAACGCCACCGTGGTGGAGATCCTCGGGCTGCGCGAGGAGGCCGCCAGGATCATGGGCTTCTCGACCTATGCCGCCTACCGCCTGGAAGATTCCATGGCCAAGACGCCCGAGGCGGTGCGCAGCCTGCTGGAGCGGGTCTGGAAGCCGGCGCGGGCCCGGGCGCTCGCCGACCGCGACGCGCTGCAGGCCATGATTGCGGAAGAGGGCGGCAATTTCGCGCTGGCGCCGTGGGACTGGCGCTACTACGCCGAAAAGCTGCGCCAGGTCCGCGCCAACTTCGACGACGCCGCGATCAAGCCGTATCTGGTGCTCGACCACATGATCGAGGCCGCCTTCGACTGCGCCACCCGCCTGTTCGGCGTCACCTTCTCGGAACGCAAGGATATTCCGGTCTGGCACCCGGACGTCCGGGTCTGGGAGGTCAAGGGCGCGGACGGCAAGCACAAGGCGCTGTTCTATGGCGACTACTTCGCCCGGCCGTCCAAGCGCTCCGGCGCCTGGATGACCTCGCTGCGCGACCAGCAGAAGCTCGACGGCGAGATCGCCCCGCTGGTGATCAATGTCTGCAATTTCGCCAAGGGCGCCGACGGCGAGCCGTCGCTGCTGTCGCCGGACGACGCGCGGACCCTGTTCCACGAGTTCGGCCACGGCCTGCACGGCATGCTGTCCAACGTGAACTATCCCTCGCTGTCCGGCACCTCTGTCTTCACCGACTTCGTCGAGCTGCCCTCGCAGCTCTACGAGCACTGGCAGGAGCAGCCGCAGGTGCTGCGGCAGTTCGCAAAACACTACCAGACCGGCGAGCCGCTGCCGGACGAACTGCTCACCCGCTTCCTGGCCGCGCGCAAATTCAACCAGGGCTTTGCCACCGTGGAGTTCGTCTCCTCGGCGCTGATCGACCTCGAATTCCACACCCAGCCGGCATCAGCCAGCCGCGACGTCGGCGCGTTCGAGAAGGCGGAGCTGGAGAAAATCGGCATGCCCGCCGAGATCGCGCTGCGGCACCGGCCCACGCAATTCGGCCATATCTTCTCCGGCGACCATTATGCGTCGGGCTATTACAGCTACATGTGGTCGGAGGTGATGGACGCCGACGCGTTCGGCGCCTTCGAGGAGGCCGGCGACATCTTCGACCCCGCCACCGCAAAACGCCTGCACGACGACATCTACTCGTCCGGCGGCTCGCGCGACCCCGAGGATGCCTATGTCGCGTTCCGGGGCCGGGAGCCGGAGCCCGACGCGCTGCTGCGCCGCCGGGGCCTGCTCGAAACGCCGGAGGCGGCGTGAGTTCCTCGTCGTCCCTGCGGACGCAGGGACCCATAACCACTGATGTTCGTTGTGAAGGAACGCCTTTGCCACACTGCCAAAAAGAGACGACACGGCGTATGGGTCCCTGCGTTCGCAGGGACGACGTCTTGCGCGTGCTGTTCGGAATGTTGGGCTTGATCGTTGCGTCGCTGCTCGACACTGCCCCAGCCCAGGCACATCCGCATGTCTGGATCACCGCCAAGAGCGAGGTGGTCTACGCGCCTGACGGCTCGATCTCAGGCGTGCGCCACGCCTGGACCTTCGACGACATGTTCTCGACCTATGCGCTGCAGGGCATCGAGACCAAGACCAAGGGCGTCTACAGCCGCGAGGAACTGGCGCCGCTGGCGCAGACCAATATCGAGTCGCTGAAGGAATTCGGCTACTTCACCTTCGCCAGGGCCGACGGCAAGAAGGAGAGGTTCCTGGAGCCGATAGACTACTATCTCGAATTCAGGAATGACGCGCTGACGCTGCATTTCATGCTGCCCGCCAAGACGCCGTTCAAGGCCAAGCAGGCCGCGCTGGAAGTGTTCGATCCCGCCTATTTCATCGACTTCAAGTTCGAGGAGAAGGACCCGATCAAGCTGGTCGGCGCGCCCGCCGACTGCAAGCTGCAATTCCAGAGGCCCAATGACGGCACCGCCAACGCCCAGCGGCTCAACGAAAACAATTTCATGAATGGCGATAATTCCAACTACGGCGCCATGTACGCCAACAAGATTTTGGTGGATTGCCCGTGAGGCATCATACAAGCTTCACCCACGCGCTCCTGATCGGGATCGTCGTACTCGCCGCCATTGTCGCGGTCGACGGCGCCTTGCACGTCCTGTTGGCGCAAAACCCGTTCGGCGGCCCGCGGCCGGCCAAGGCGCCGGAGCCGCAGGTCGGCGGCATCGTCGGCTGGCTCTTGGCCAAGCAATCGGAATTCTACCGCGAGATGTCGGCGACCATTCGCGCCGCCAAGTCCGACGGCTCGGCGGTCTGGACCCTGCTGGCGATCTCGTTTGCCTATGGGATATTCCACGCCGCCGGTCCCGGCCACGGCAAGGCCGTGATCTCATCCTATCTGGTCGCCAACCAGGAGACCGCGCGGCGCGGCATCGTGCTGTCGTTCGCTTCAGCGATGCTGCAGGCGCTGGTCGCCGTGCTGATCGTCGGCATCTGCGCCTGGCTGCTCAACGCCACCGCAAAAACCATGTGCGGGGCGGAGAAGGCGATCGAGATCGCGAGCTACGCTTTGATCGCGGCCTTCGGTGCCCGGCTGGTCTGGACCAAGGGCGGCGGATTTATGCGCGCGCTGCAGGCAAAGCCGGTGCCTGCGATGGCCACCGCCACGGCTGCGGCCAGCCATCGACACAATCATGGCCACGATCACCATCACCACGATCACCACCACCATGAACATCATCACCATGCCCACGCGCACGCTGACGCCCATGCGCACGGTCATGCCCACGCGCACGCTCATGCTGACGCTCATTCCCACGCAGACGACCACGTCCATGACGAGCATTGCGGCCATTCCCACGGTCCGACGCCGGACCAGCTCGCCGGTCCCGGCGGCTGGCAGCGTGGCCTCGGCGCCATCTTCGCCGTCGGCCTGCGGCCCTGTTCGGGCGCAATCCTGGTTCTGGTGTTCGCGCTGGCGCAGGGCCTGTTCTGGGCCGGCATCGCCGCGACCTTCGTGATGGGCCTCGGCACCGCGATCACGGTCGCGACCATCGCCATCGTCGCGGTGTCCGCGCGAGGCCTCGCCGAGCGCCTCAGCGCCGGCCGCGAAGGCGGCGGCGCGCTGATCATGCGCGGCATCGAATTCGGCGCGGCGGGCCTCGTGTTGCTGTTCGGCCTCGGCCTCTTGTTCGGCTATCTCGCCGCCGAGCGGGTGACGTGCCTCTGACCCGTAGCCCGGATGAGCGCAGCGACATCCGGGTAGCGTCCCCGCATATCGCTCCGCTCATGCGGGCGACTTGCCTCAATCGATAGACGGACGGGCATGCGCCGCATCCTGCTGATCAATCCGAACAGTTCGGCGGCGACCACCGCAATGATGGTCGGCATCGCGCAAGCGGCCGCGGCCGACGCGTGTGAAGTTGCCGGCGCGACGGCGCGTCGCGCACCGCCGATGATTGTCGAGCCCGATGCGCTCGCCGCCGCAGCCGGCGAAGTCGTCGAGATAGCCGTCGCGAACGATGGCAAGTACGATGGTCTTGTCGTCGCGGCCTTCGGCGATCCCGGCCTTGCGGAAGTCCGGGAGCGATGCCGGACGCCGGCGGTCGGCATCGCTGAATCGGCCTTTCGCGAAGCATCAGCCGGCGGGCGGCGGTTTGGGATCGCCCCGACGACGCCGGCATTGAAGGCTGCCATTGATCAGCGCGTCGCCTTGCTGGGGCTGTCGGCACAGTACACCGGCCTTCGAATAACGTCCGCGGACCCCACGGAGTTGGTCAAGGACAAGGTTCGCCTGCGCGAGGCGCTGGCCGATGTCGTGCGTCACTGCATTAACGATGACGGCGCAGAAGCCGTCATTATCGGCGGCGGCCCGCTGGGCGAGGCCGCGCGCGAACTGAAGCCAATGTTCCCTATCCCGATCATCGCGCCCATTTCCGCAGCGATACGGTCAATTCTTGCGATTCTGGCGCAGAAGTGATGGCGGCGCCATGCGCCGCAAGTGGATCTGGGATCATGCTCACGCTCCTGCGTTGGGCAGAGAGAAGAGATTGGAAGGTTAACGGCCAGGAGCAATGCCGGCGCGAAACCGAAAGACGTGGAACCAGCTGCCCGGATTTGCTACAATGCAGCTATGGAACGCGAAGAAGCCATTAGCCGGCTGCGGCAGCACGAAGCCGATTTGAAGCGGCTTGGCGTCGAACATCTTTACATGTTCGGCTCGACGGCGCGCGGCGAGGCTAACCATGATTCCGACGTGGACCTCTTTTTCGACTATCAAAAGGGCAAGCTTGGCGTGTACGAACTGATGGACGTGAAGGAATGCGCCGCCAGCATTCTCGGCCGCAAGACTGATATCATGACGCGCGACAGCCTGCACAAGGCGCTCCGGGAGACGATAGAAGCAACAGCCATCCGCGTGTTCTAGTGGTGGCACGTTCGCTCATCCCCCGCTTAACGGACATCATCGAGGTGATCGAGCGCGTCAATGGCGTATTGGCGGATGTGTCGCTCGAAGCATTCGAAAACGATTGGCAGCGACAATGGCTCGTCGAGCGCGGTGTTGAGATCATTTCCGAAGCCAGTCGTCACCTTACGGATGACCTGAAGGCGCGGAATCCGGAGATCCCATGGCAGAAAGTTGCGGGGATCGGCAACGTACTGCGCCACGACTACGAGAGTATCGCCGCACCCGTCCTCTGGAAGCTGGTGCAAGCTGATTTGCCGGCATTGGAAAAAGCCTGCCGCTCCGAGCTCGCCGCGGAAGTGCGGCGTCTTTCCGGGAAATGATTTGATGTCACGCGAGCAGTTCTGGTTCTTCCACCCGTTCCGGGTGCGTTATTCCGAGATCGACGGGCAGGGCGTTGTCTTCAACGCGCACTACCTGACCTATTTCGACACCACCATCACCGAATATTTCCGCGCGCTCGGCTACGACCAGTATGCCGACTCCCGAAAGACCGGCATCGACTTCCACGTCGTCAAATCGCTGATCGAGTACAAGGCGCCGGTGCTGTTCGATTGGGAACTGGACGTTGGCGCGCGGGTGGCGCGGATCGGTAATTCAAGCCTTACCTTCGAACTCGCGATCTTCCGCAAGGGCGGCCATGACGCGTTCGTGACCGGCGAGATCGTCTGGGTCTACACCGATCAGAAATCCCATCGCCCGGTCCCGATCCCGCAATCGATCCGCGAGATGATTGCGACGCGCGAACGGCATCTGGGCTGATCAGTACGTAGGGTGGGTAGAGCGAAGCGAAACCCACCGCCTGTTCACAGACCGATGTGATGGGTTTCGCTGCGCTCTACCCATCCTACGCTTCCATCCATCCTGCGCGCTTAGGCCTTAGAGCGAATTGAGGATGATGAGCGCGATCGCCAGGATGAGCAGAACCCACCATATCTGGACGGCGATGGCTACGAAGCCGAGGACGGCCGCGATACCAGCCAGCAGCTTTCCTTCCTTCATGATGATCGCGACGACGGCGAAAGAGATGGCGATCACGCCGAGCGCGGCCGCCCCCGTTGAGAGTACCTCGTTCCAGGTCGCCTGACCGACGAGCCCGGAAAGATAGATCCCCGGCACCAATTGCGTCAGCGCCGAGACCAGCAGCGCCAACAGGCCTGTCACGCTGCCGATAATGCTGAACCGGCGGGATTGTACGGCACTATCCATCACAGTATCCATCACATGAAATCTCCCGCGCCGCCTTGGAGCGAGCCGCGCTTGTGCAGCCTTGGTGTGATACAGCCGCTTGAAGGTTCAAATTGAGCTGCCTGACCCCGGACAGGCAAGCAAAGCTGCGGCAATTTGGCCCGACGGGCAAATCACTTCCGTTTTACAGAAATCGTGTCAAGCCCCGAAATAAAAAATATTTCTGTTTACCAGAATACAAATCAGGGGCATATATTCGCCCATCCCGTCCTACTCAGAAGGGCGTCGGCCGTCGTCACGGACGTTGGACGGGTTGCGGTGGACGCTGGTTTGCGCTGAGACGACGGCGTGGACTAAGCGTACGGCAAAACCGTGTGGTCCTGGCGCCCGTTGCTGGCGTCAAGCTGTCGGAGAAGCGCAAGCGGGAACGGCAGCGACGGAGTCAACCAAGAACTCGTCTCCGGGGAGATCACGGCATAAGCCGTAAAGCCATTGCGCAGGGAAGGCCG
>NZ_JAFCLY010000072.1:0-27160 GCF_018130185.1 Bradyrhizobium sp. AUGA SZCCT0182
CGGACCACTCCCGCTTAACGCGAGGGACTTAAGCGAACCACCTAACGGGACGACCTCGGGATGCCCCCCTCCGTCGCAGGAACGATAAGAGCCGAACAGTTCCGATCAGGCAACAAAAGACAGCCACGTTTGAGGCAAGTCCGCCGCTTTTGCAGGCGCTTGTTGCAAAATTACCACGACACAAAAACGTGAATTATGCAACTATCTCTTTGAAGTAACTAGTTTTTTCGAGAAGCGAACTCGACCAGCTGATTTCAAGCCTCCGGGGAGTGCCGAGCAAGCAACGGAGCGGTGGTCGCTGGATAACTCGCCCCCCTTGGTGAGAGAATCGGGGCAACGAACAAAACGACAAGCCCCGCTATGGGGGCATCGACACTAAGCGACACGGCCTCGCCGTCGATCACGAACGAGGTATTCCTGTACGCAGGGCCGCTTCCGTAATGAGCGGATATCGATCGCTCCAATCGAAACCGTTCCGGTGAACGATCGCCCCGCCAACGCCCGGGTGCCAACCAAGCCCGGCTACTCACGCTCCGCGCACACCTTCCCCTGATTTGCGACGCTCGTGGGCGGCTTCGCGGCTTAGTGCTTGCACGCTTTTCCAGCTTACGGTCCTATCCAAAACCGCCCACGACCGATCCTGCCTGCCCGCTAATCGCCACCTACAGCGTCTCACCACGGTCTGAGCCCAAGCTCTTGGGCCATTTGCTCAACCGGCGAGACCGCGCTTCAATGACGGCATGCCCGCCCTCCCCTCACCCCGAACGATCCGATTGCTGGCACGTTTACTACGGTGACGTGCAGGTCGGCACGATCGGCAAGCGCGCCGGCGCGCCCAACAACGTCGATCAGTGGGGCTGGACTTGCGGCTTCCACCCAGCGACCCAGCGCGGCGTTTTCGCCAGCGGGACAGCCGTAGATTTTGAAACAGCCCGGTTGGCGTTCGAGCGCGCGTGGCAGACCATCCAGCCAAGCTGTACAGAAGCGGATTTTGCCCAGCTACCGCCGGCAGCACGCCTGGAACCGGTGGAAACAGAAAATGTGGGAAACCGGGTCCAAATTACCGACGCAGTCTGCGGACGGCCTGGCCATGGCATCACCTTCGACTGGAAGGGGCTGGCGCAAGTCCCGTCATAGGCCGGAGAGGCCGGAGAATATCTTCTGCTGTTCAAACTCGCTGGTCCACGCCGAGTTGACCGATGTCCGTTTTGCGCCGTCGGAAAGCTGGACTGGCGCCGCAGCGAGCACCTCACAGCAAACGAAGAAGGCCCCGTGGGGACGGGGCCTTTAGACGCACAAAAACTGCTCTCGTCTTACTTCTTCCCTTTGGGCGCGGGCGCGGCCGCGATGGGCGCACTGGCGCCTGCGTTGGGCGGAGTGGCGCCTGCTTTGCTGGTATCAGCGCCTGCCATAGGGCTTGGTTTCTTGGCTTTTGGATCAACCGCGATGGGCGCACTGGCGCCTGCGTTAGGCGGAGTGGCGCCTGTTTTGCTGGTGTCTTTCCCCATCATTGGCCCGGTCGGCGTCCCGGTCTGAGCCAACGCCAGTGACGATCCAAAGGCGAAAAACGAAACTACTGCCGCCGTAACTAATCTCTTCATGTACGTCTCCCGGTTAAAAACCAACAAACCTGCACAGCACAGTTTGTTCCATGGCGGCCCAGCGGTCAAACTTGATTTCGCGGGGCCAACGGTCGCAGCACAACATCATCGCAACCGACACCAGACCAGGCCAAGGCTGACTGCCGGAGGGTTGAGAGGTACGCGCCCCGTTGCCTTTCGGCGCTTCCGCTCCTGAATTACAGCCCTTTCAGGAACAGGAGGCGTGACATGAAAAGCGCGAATGAAAAGGCGATCGGCAACCGATTGGATCGGCGTAGCCGCCGCTGTCGCGTCGGTGGCAACTTGCTTGAAGGTACCGCCGATCTGGGATGTGGACGAACTGAGCCCGGACAACTTACCCTTGGCCTGTTCGGCCGCGTCCCCGATCTGCTTGCCACCAGGCGACGCAGAGCTTAGTCCGGCAAACGCGCCCTTGGATTGGCCGGCCTTCTGATTAAGGTCGTCAATCGCCTTGCCGGTCTTACTGGCTTCGGTCGAAACCTCATTCAGCTTTGTCTTAGCTTCGTCTAGCGGCTTGCTATCGACTGCAAAACCCAGGGAGGCCACTGTGTCGTCACTCATCTTTGATTCCTAACTTCAGGTCCCGATTACCCCTGGGAAATGCGATTATCAGCGGCAATGCCGTGTTCTGCGCCGGTACATCCGCGGTCGCAAAATCTGTCATGCCTAAGAGGACGCCGGGACCGATGGAGGGTCAGTCCCGGCGTCTTGCGCCAAAGAGGTGATGCAGAGGTCACCTCGTCGCAACGTGGTCAGGCCGCAGCCTCGAAGGCGAACACGTTTCCATCAGCCCGCGCCTTTGCGATTGCGCGATTTGCGATGGCCGACAGCTCAACTTTAAGACCGGAGACAAGCGCGCCCTGGTCGCCGAGCAGGTCGAGCTTGTGCTGGTGACGCTGAAGAGCATGCTCGACGGCGGCGGCGAATGCGCCGACAGCGCGCGGGTCATGGTTACGATGATTTAGCACGGCCTGCATGATGTCGGCCTTCAGGTGTTCGGTTGCCTGCTTGGCCTGCTGACCCGCGGGGGGAAAATACGCCGGCGCCTCTTCGTGGATCGTATTCATGTTGAATCCTTTCTGTTGCGGCTACGCCGCTTCCTCGGTTTTGATGCCCCGCGCCGCGGCGTAGGCTTCATAGTTTTCGTAGAAAATGCCGGTCTCTAGTTCCTGCGGCGTCGGCTTGCGGCCGATGTTCCGCTCAAGATCGACAACGTGGATTTCGTCGCCGGACTTGCGCAGCCAAGCGGCTGCAACTGGTTTTTCGAAAGGCGCTGCCGCCTCATCGAACTTCCTACGGTCGCCGGCGGCTGCCTCGATCTGGAGCAGCTCGCGACTTTGCTCGACCGATGCCTCGGCGCGCTTAATCGCGTCCTCAACGTCGCCAAGGTCGTCGATTTCGGTGCCGAACTGCGCGCGCATGCGACGATCGATTATTCTCTCGCGCTGCGTTGGCGACACGACGCCCATTTCCGGCGGAGCCTCGATGATCGCCATTGCGATATTGGGGTCGAGATTGGCGCCCTGACTCGCCAGGAACTCGGCCTGCTTGGAGGCATCCATACGGCCGAGCCAATCGCGGATCTCGCGGCGGAGCATTGCGCCGACAAGGTCGCCCTTGTCCGCGGTCGGCGGTTTCAGGTTTGCGCGACGGGCTGCCAAATCCTGCTTGGCACGTTCGAGCGCGTTGCGGCTTTGCTTGAGAATCGGAGCCAATTCTTTTGCCGCGTAATCCAGAAGCTGCTCACGCCGGCCTTCGGGAGTGAACCTGATATCCTTTGTCAGGCTGTCGCGCTTGGCATCGAACTTATCGACAGCCTCCAAGCCAGAGAGATATACGGCCTGCAGTCGCTCTAGCGTGGTCCCCGGTTTTGCTTCCCAATTCCAAAGCCCAACAACGCGGGCGCTGGGCTGATCTCCAAGAAGACCCTTCCGGATGGTCATTCTACCGACAGATTTTCCTTGCGACATTGGTTTGTTCCTATTTCCTGTTTGTTGAGGGAGTGCAGCTGCTGGAGCGGCTCATGGCGCGCTGGCGCAAAGCGGTCATTTCGATGTTTGTGTCGGCCGGTCTCTCACCGGGACCGAGTCCGTACGTAGCCAGCCTGAAAATCCCAAATTGTGCGACGGGGACCGGTGGCTTGACCATTAGCTCAGATAGGGCCCACACCAGTGCATCAGCCCGATCCGGCGAACCGTCGCCGCCGTATCCATCGCCTGTCATTGCACAAAGCTGATCTTCCAGATCCGGAAAGTCGGCGGCGTGGCGAACGCGCCCCTGCTCGTAAAGAGCGGCCACCGGCTCAGCACGAGCAATCTTGCCGCGACTAGCAGTCACATCGCGATAGGCGACACCCGGATCGACTGTTCGAATGACGTGCTCAACCATCGCTCCGCCGAAGTTGCGTTCAGCAATGATGCGATCGGCCTTAAACTCCCGATAAGCTTTTACCGCCACCTTGCCCCAGCCGTCCGGGGACAGCTTGCAGGTTCGGTCAGCCAGGATGTAGCCAAGCTTATCAACGCCAATACCGGCCACGACTATTCCGATAGAGTCGCCGCCATCGGACTGCCCGCGCGTTCCTGAGGGGTCAATTGCCACAACAACGCGCCTTAAATCAGGAACAGGCCCCTTGAACCTGGCGCGCTCAATCATGTCGCGGGTCCAAAGCGCTCCCTGAATATCCACCAGCAGTTCAGCATTCAGTTCTTGGCGGCCCAATCGCGTACCCTCATACCGGGCGCGAATGGCATCGAGGAACGGCTTGGCAAGGTTGGCTTCGTTCTCAAACGTAGACCCGCGGGTGACAACGACATCTCGCCCCTCGCGATCGAGCAGTTCCTTGATGAGTTTGAGTGGTCGCGGTGTCGTGGTCGCGATCCACCGCGGACGCCTACCCAAGCGCAGTCCGAATTGAAGCATCGACCAAGCAGCAAGGGGGTCGTTCCAGGCGGCAAGCTCGTCGGCCCATGCCAAATCAAACTGTGGACCGCGTAATCGGTCGGCCTCTTCGCTCGAAAACGTGTGAGCTACGGCGCCATTGGGCCAGGTGAGCTTGCGCTTCGATGGTTCATAGACCGGGCGGCACCAATCCGAAGATATCGAGAGGATACCCGACTCCCCCTCAACCATCGTATCTCTGGCGTCGGCTGCGGTCGGGGCGATCATGGCAACACGGCGCGCCCTGCCCGCCTCTACCTCTTCCTTGACCCATTCGGCGCCGGTGCGGGTCTTGCCGAAGCCTCGGCCGGCCATAACGAGCCAGCCGTTCCAGTCACCGTCGGGTGGCAACTGCGACGGACGCGCCTTCGCTCGCCAGCCACCATCGGCCAGCGTGTCCGCTAGGATTGATGCGAGGGAACTACGCAGCGACATGCTCGATCACCTTCGCAGGGAGAGTCATGGGCGCGTTTTCGTCGTCTAGGTCACGCAAAGCAGCCACCACCGACGCACGCGCATCAGGGAACGGCGCAAGGGCGCGCAGCATGGTCGCCTGCATCCGCATGAAAGCCGGGTGCTCGGCAAGGACGGTTAGATTGTTCGTGATGTTGACGGACTGGGCCATAGACCCCAGCTCGCCAGTAACGCGGGCGATCGTCTCCAGGGTTGCCGTCAGTCGGCCGGCCACATAGGCAACACCGCGGCCATCGCCGGCCTCGTTCATCGCCGCAAGCTGGCCCGTCAGCACCGTCCGGATCATCCGCAGATGGTCCAGGACGCTGTCACCTTCAGCAGCCGCCTTCTCGCCAAGCTTGGCAAGCTGAGCCGGACCGCAAAGATAGCTGGCCTTCATCTCCGGGCTAACGTGATTGGTCCAGTGCCGCCAGATCGCGTCACGATCGACGCTGAACTTATCCGCGAGGGCATCCAGGCTAGCCCCGCCGGCACGCAATAGCTCGATCCGCCAACGCTCGTCGTGGCGGCAGACCTGGCAGCGAGGGGAATTAGAGCGGCTCATGGTGCGTTGCTTCCGTACATCCGGGAAGCCCGCTGCCTTTCGGCCCATGAGCACATCGAGCGAACTCGATGCAGCAAATATACGCGACAGAATGTAGTAATTCAAACGCCGCGATTACCAACGGCTACAGTGCACGCAACACCGACGCAACACGCTCTGCAAGGCATTGATGTAACGCAGCGAATTCGTGACGCACGGATACGGAATCCGATGTTCAATGAATTAGTTGCCGTCGCAACGATTGTGGAGAAGCGTCGCGAGGGTGATTGGGTTGGCGATTGATCCCTTTGCATGGTTCGACAGTTCGGTTCGGGTTCGGTTCGGGTTCGGGTTTCATGGTTCGGAGTTCGGTACGGTTCGGCTCTCTATAGAGCCGTAACCTACGAACTACCCGAACTCGAACTTCCCTGGAGGAACCGGTGCCTCCACACCGCGTTGCGTCTGAAGCAGGGAATGGAGGACGAAACGATGGGACGAGGACTTTTGCTTTGGATGGTGGGCGTGCCAATCCCGGTGATCATTCTGTTGTGGTTGTTCTTCGGCCGCTGATTGACCGTCACTGGTGACATACGTGCCACCTCTCACCGTAATTTCTGACGAGCTTCTTCGACTGGAGCGTGTTGCGTATGTCGGTCAGGTCGGCTTTCCGTTTTAGCCCGATGCCGGCTTCCTTAGCTTGTGCGTTCCAGTCCTCCAGCGTCAGACCCACCGAGCCCGCGCCGTGCAGGATGGCAAAGACGGTCTTCTGGTTGGGCTTCAGTTCCGGCTCCCGACCTTTCGTTGCAACTTGCAATGAAAGGGTCTCACCGCTCACCACGTTGACCGTGATCGGGTCGCCGTCGTCGTCGGTGCCGAACTCAAACACCTCCGACTTGAACGAAAACAAGGGACCTTCAGGGGCATCGTTCGCATGGGTTACCGTCGCGGTGCGAATCTCTCCGACACTGGAAAGCATCACCATCACGTCAGCGTCGCCAAGGATTGCGTTTGATCCTCGCGCGCCGCGGTTCTCGTCTTTACCTGTGTGCCCGATCAGGGCAACGTGAGCGTCGGTCGCGTTCTTAAGACGCTGCACGTTAGCGAACACCGCACCCTGGTCCTTGGCGCTGTTCTCGTCACCACCGGCCGCGGCAATCAGCTTGGCGAACGTGTCGAAGATCACAAGGCCGATCGAGGCGCCCAAGGCATGCTCCGCCTCTTTGACCGTTTCGGCGACACGCCTGTAGGCGTCGGGTTTTGTCATATCGATCGTCTCTTTGCAGACGACGATCGGTAAGTCCGGCAACTGCTGGATCTGACGGTGAGCCATCATTCGCCGCTCTACGAGGTCGGCGCGTTCCAGCGCAAAATAGACAACACCCGCAGCTTCCTTACTGCGGTGCCCGTGCCAGTCGAGCCCGGCACCGACACAGATTGCGGCCTGCGCCAGCAATGCTGATTTCATCGTCTTGGGTGGGGCAATCCACGCAGAAGATTCGCCCCTGGCAAAGATGCCCTTGATGAGCCACCGCTTCGATACGGGAGCAATGGACATTTCGGCGAAGGTCTTGAAGGGGAAGCCCTGCCGCTTGAGTTCGATAATTTCTCCGGGAATGGGCCTGCTCATGCTGCCACCCTCCCCTTGACCTGATCCGGCCGAAGATCACGCAAGCTCTCGTCGGCATCGGCATTCAACAGGTCGTTAAAGTCCTTCAGGCCGTCCGGCGGAAAGCGCAGCACAACACGCCGGCCAAGCGCCATGTGAACCTCACTCGCGCGCTGAGCCGCCGCACGGCCTGAAGCGTCATTGTCGCCGAAGATGTGAACCTCCTGCACGATCTCGGGGAGATCGACCCGATGCAGCCGTTGACAGCCAAGTGATGCCCAAACCGGGATCTCCGCCATTGTCTGGGCTGAAAGTGCCGTTTCGACGCCTTCCGCGATTCCCATCACCTCGGCGGCAGCGGCGAACCTGACCGCACCGGCGCCAAGCGCGCCTGACGTGATCTTCGGGACGCTTACCGCTGCTTGCATCCCCTTCGGGGTCAGGATTGTCGTCTGTACGGCTACAACCTGCCCATCCGGCCGCTGCACTCCAGCAACCATTGCAGGCATGTCGTACCGATTGAGATGCATGACCCGACAAGAACGAAGCGACGGCGGCGGCGCCAAGGGAATACCGCGGCGCTCCAGATACTCGGCAACAATCGTTCCGACGACGGGCTTGGCATTCCGCCAAATCTGCAACGCTTCCGCGTCGGGCTCATGTTCTCGCTCAACCGCGCGCAAGACAGGCTTGGCGCGATCGTGCCGGATTTCATCATCGACAAGACCAAGGTTCCTGAGGGCGCCGAGAATGTCGATGAATTCGCAGCCGGCGAAACAACGCAGCAACAGCCGGCCGTCATCACCATCATTGACTGACAGCGACGGCGAGCGATCACCCCTGCCCTTGCCATGGTTCGGGCATGGACAGCGAACCAGCCATCCGTTGCCATTGCGGCGACCCTTGAGCCCAATTCCGATTTGATCGGCGCTCATGCGTCACCCCCGGTCGGGTAGACCATGACGCGCTCAATGCGGAGTTTGTTCTTGTCAGCCGCTGATGCGATCTCAGCTGCAAGCTTCAGCGGCAGAACCACAAGCGGCTCGCTGCGGTTGGCGCGAACGATCAGGATGTCGCGATCGATCAGCCAATTGTAAAGCTGGCGGAAGCCGTTTGCACGGACCTTCACCTCGACGACACGGTCCACCTCAAGGATAGGCACGGTAAGGTCGCCGAGATATGACCCGCCGGCTGATCCTGACAACGGCACGCGTTCGGCGGCGAAGCCTTGGTCTTGCAGGTAGCGAACGATTGCGCGCTCTTCCCTGTTTCCCCTTTGGCGGGGCGCCTTCCCACCGCTCATGGTCCAACCTTCCAGTTGGACAGGATCGTTTGTAGGGACTCCAGTTCGGCCGCATTGACAGTTTCGCAGCGATCCCAAGCTACCGGCTCTATAAAGTTCTTGATCCATTCTTCGGTGCTTTCGCGCAAGTCGCGCGGGTCCATCGCGTCAATTTCCCAGCAATGCGCGCCGTGATGCTTGATGAACCAGGGATAGCGCGGATCCTTGCGCTTACTGGAAGCCGGGAAAGACGGCAGGCCTATTGTCTGGTTTGGCGTTAGCGCAATGCGTCTGAGCTTGACGTGATCGCCGCCGTACTCGACGAGCCGTTGCGGCAGGTCGCACTCCGACATAAACATGCCGCTCGGGTCGAGGTCGCCGACGTAGAGCACGATCAGGTTGCGCCCGTCGCCGCCGACGGCAACGTCATTAACCGCGGTCGCGCTGGTAAATCCATGCATGACCCTGAACCCGACTGCGTAGTGGTCGAGGACGGGCTTCAAGACGCCGCGGATGGTGCCCTTCTCTGACCAGATCTCCACCCGGCAGGCTTGCTGGTCCCAGAAGTCGCGGCGATACGATCTCGCCACGGACCGCGCGTACTGCTCCGGGTCGCTCCAGGTCGAGACCCGTTCTAGTTCGCGGGTTTCGTCAACAATCCATGACCACGGGATGTCACCATTCTCTCGCGCGATACGCAGCAGGCGATAGACCTTCTGCATTTCGTTGACTGACATCGACGCAATCAGCCCGCGGGTGAACAGCTTGTAGCCGATGCCGCGGCCGGTTATCGGCTGAGCGGCCTTAGCGATGGCATACATCTCGGAAATCAAGTCGAGCGAGGCCTTCGCCATGCCGCGGCCGGGCTTTTTCATTCCTGTTTGAATTTGCTCGGTCATAGCCGGGCCTCGCATTCACACAAACCGGCAATGACGCCGGCAATGGCGCCAAGACCAATCACGACGGCCCGAGGGGTCGGCTTCCAGCCTTCGTGCGTGAGTTCGAAGATCCGAATCTCCGCCTTGACGGCGCCGCCGTAGTCCTTGAGACTGATGCGAAATTCTTCGCGGTTACTCTTGGAGACGCGAGCTATCAAGCGTTGCGCCGTGCCGCAGTTTCCCTTATATTCGCAATCGACCCGCTGCCCAGCTTGGTCAATTTCGCGAACCCGGTGCGCATCATTTGCGGCCGGGTTTTGCTTTGTGAGGCCCATGTTTCAACCGGCCCTCGTGAGCTTTGCATAGTGATCACGCAGAGCGCGCTTCGAGGCTACCCACTGATTGCCCTCCTTCCCGCCAGGCAGAGAGCCTGTGGCAAGCTTATGGTTGGTCGCGCGGGGATCTTCCTTGATGTAAATCGCGATGGTTTTCACACCGCGCAGGATATCGTCGCCGATGCAGTCGCCTTCCAAATCGATCATTTTGCCTCCTAAGGGTTAAGATGATTTTCATCCTTAGACCAGAATTTCGTCCTTGACAAGGATTAAAATGATCTTCATTCTCAAATCCGTTCAGTGGCTACGGCGGAGTGCAAATGTCTACAGTCTCGCGGGATGTCTTTTCGGTCTCGGATGTCGCTGAGAGGATTAAGCGGCCCAACGAAGAACTCAGACAGGCGATCACCAGGGTCCGCAATTGGACCAAGGAAGGCCTCTTGAGTCCCTCCGGAGAGGCCAATCCGGGGACAGGCAGGGCGCGGGAATATTCAACAGGGGCAATGGTAGACGCCCTGCTCATCGAGACATTCGTGCAATGCTTCGGGTCGGCCGCCGTATCGGTACCGAAATACTTGAAGAAAGTTCGTCACTTTATTCTAGATGCAGCCGACGTAAGGCAGATTGATCATTTGCTTTTGATCGGAAGAACGGCGGGTCGAGAGGATTTCCACGTAGCAAGCCATTCCCCATCCAAGCTTGGTGCCGCCATCAAGTCGGGTGGATGGGAGACTTACATGGTGCTGGATATCAGCGTTTTGAGGAAAAAACTTTTCGGACCTATCGCCATCACCGTTAGGGGGAACTAGGTTCATGGCCACCGTACGCAAACGCAAGCTCCCGTCTGGCCTCGTCCGCTGGCAGGCCTCCTACGTCGATGGCGCCGGGAAGCGCCGGGCCAAGCTATTCGAGCGCAAGAGCGACGGCGAGGCATGGCTAGTTGAGACAAGTCACGACCTGAAGCGCGGGCTTCACACGCCCGCTGGCGTTTCCCCAACCGTCAAAGAGGCTGGCGCCCTCTGGATCAAACGCTGCAATGAGAAGGGCCTGGAACGGTCCACGGTGCGGGGATACGAGGAGCATACCGACCTGCACATATACCCGATGATCGGCGCCAAGAAGCTGTCCGAGATGACTGCGCCTGCCGTCAATGCCTTCGCCGATCGCCTCCGCGAAGAGGGCCGATCGCAGGAAATGGTCCGCCGCGTCGTGCGGTCGCTCGGGGCGATTTTTCGCGAGGCTCGGCGCCGGGGCCTCTGTGCGGTCGATCCTACCGCGGGGCTGGATCTCAATCTCTCGACCCGAGACGACCCCCGGCCAGTCATCCCGGCGAAGGCCGAGCTTCAGGCCATTATCTCAAACGCCGCCGGCCGCTGGCGCCCGCTAATCCTCACCGCAGTATTCTGCGGGCTGCGCGGCAGTGAGCTGCGGGGCCTTCGTTGGGCCGATGTCGATTTTGAAGACCGCCAAATCAGCGTCACCCAGCGGGCAGACGCCTTCCATAAGATCGGCCGCCTCAAGTCAAAGGCTGGATACCGGTCGATCCCCTGCCCGCCCATGGTCATCAATGCCCTACGGGAGTGGAAGCTGGTCTGCCCCATGGGCGACCTAGGCCTGGTCTTCCCGACCGGCAGCGGCAACGTCGAGTCGCACTCGAACATCGTTCAGCGTGGTTTTGACCCCATACAGATAACTGCCGGCGTGGTGCAACTGCGGGAAGCTAAGGGTGCAAAGGGCCAGCCGGTAACGGTGCCGGTCGCCAAGTATGGCCTCCATGCCCTCCGGCACGCCTGCGCATCCCTTTGGATCGAGAACGGGATGAACCCCAAGCGCATCCAGACGCTCATGGGCCACAGCACTATCCAGATGACTTTCGACGTTTACGGCCACCTTTTCGCCGATAATGACGCAGATCAGAAGGCGGCTGAGGATATCCAGGTCAGGTTGCTCGGTTCCTGAGCGCAACACGGTTGCAACACGCGGGGGCTAAGCTATTGATATACCTAATGGCGCCTAGGATTTCGATTCCGAGGGTCGGGAGTTCGAATCTCTCCGAGTGCGCCATTTCGGCGCAAGGCCGGGCCGCCCACCACGCATTCGAGAGCGATTGATATGAGAAAGATGATCCTGGCGCTGGCGATCCTGTATCCGGCCGCGGCGTTTGCTCAGGGAACGGCCACGCCCGCCCCCGCGAACCCGGCCCCTCCTCCGACGGTTGGCGACAAACCGCTGGTGCAGGTCGGGTCGAAAAAACCTCCTGCCGAGAAGAAGTCGGCAAAGGCGGCGCCCGCCAAGCCCCTGTCCATCGCGCAGAAGCTGCAAGCCTGTCAGGATATCGACGACGCGACAAAGGAACGCCTGACCTGCTATGACGGCGTCTATGCGCCGCAGCCGAAACCCAAGCCGCCGGCCGCCAAGAGCGCCAGTGAATGCCGGTTCGTGAAGGAGGAAGACGAGCGGCTGACCTGCTTCAACCGTTTTGTCGACAAAATCCCGCAGTTGCCGCGGTAACCGTCAAAACCGCCCGGCCTGAGGGCGGCGCATGTCGCAAGCGGCGCATGAGACCCTTACCAGGTGTTGTTCCCGAATAAGCCAAAGCCAAAGTGCTGCTGCTGGGCAACGCGCACCGGCGACGGCTGAACCGAGCGAGCCTTGGCGACCTTGCGCTTGCGCGGAGCCTGCGGCTCAACCTTCTTGGCTTCGGCCGGTACGAACTGGGCAAAGGTGTCACGCACCCGAGCCTGGGCGTTGATGTCGGCAATCGGCGCAGCCGGAGCCGCCGCGACCTGGGTGGTCACAGCCGGCGGAACAATGGTGGGAAGGCTCATGTCATAAACCACGCGTTCCGGCGGTTTCTGGTCGGAACGGATCCGCACCACGGTCTTGTCGATCGAGCCTGTCGAATTGCTGGCCACGGCGACCTGTTGCGGGGCAAAGGCATCGAGCGCGAACAACAACGCGAGCAGCGCTGCGCCGACAAACAGGAAATAACGCGCTACGGGCATTGGCGTGGCTCCCCCCGCACCATTCGCGCGGTTCATTCGCCTAACTGGAGATATAGTGATTAGTTCCTGGGGCATCCCCAAGGTTCAACGGCGGCGATCACATTTTCGGGTTCGCAAGGTTGGGTTCGCAGCGCTAGGTTCGACTTGCCGTCACCAGCGCACATTTCGCCTTGTTTGCGTTAACATTGACGAAGCCGACCAGCACACTTGAATAGTGCTTCCGGCTCCTGGTGTTCACGGTGTCCGGGATCACCCGCCGCCGCTCGGTCAAATGGCTGCCGTCCCTGCGGGTAAAGGCACAGGCAATTTCGACATCCTTCACCGGATAATCATTGGCGTTACGCAGCGTGAAGGTAACGAGCGCCTTCGAGCCGAGGCCGCCCCTTCGCCATGATTGCGAGGAAATCCTCAAACCCTCGATCGGCGACTTCGATTCCGGCGCAGTCGACAACGGTGCGGTCACCGCGGCGGGCGTCGCCATCTGGTCCGGATTTGCCAAGGAACTCGCGGCGGGAGCCGCCCCATCTTCGACCAGGGATGCAATCTGCGCGTAAATGGTAGGGGAAGGTTCTCCTGCGGCGTGGCCCTCGGCGTCGCTCGGTCCGGGAAGCATCATCCATATCGTGCATCCCGCGATGGCGATGGCCGGCAAAACGAGCAGTCGCGCTTGCGGGGCTCCGAACGACCGTCCAGCGATCATCATGGCCATGCCCTCACCCGGCGGCGATATCGGTCGCCGCAGCCGCACATGAAAAAGGCCCCACGGGCGTTACACCGTACGGCCTCTCACACGACTGCCGCTGTACGGTTCCGCCGCTAGCTCAATAATCACCCACGGCCCGAATGGTTGCACGCATGCTCGACAATTCTGCGGTGCCAGGCGCACGACAGGGGATGGAATTGCGGACGGCCGGCCGCTAGATTGGCGGCGCTGCAATACTAGCCGCGAAGACGCTTGGGGGAGACGAATATGCCGACAGTAACTTGGGACCATGTCCATTTGCGCAGTCCCGATCCGGAAGCGACCGCAGCCTGGCTTGCCGACATTCTGGGCGGCGAGATCGTCCGCGGACCAGGCAGGATCGACGTCAAGCTCGGCGGCGCCAACGTGTTCATCGCCCCTGTTGCGGCCGGAGACGGCGTCAACACGCCGCCGGTGACGCCGTATCAAGGCCTCGATCATTTCGGGCTGACGGTAAAGGACATCGACGCCGTCGCCGCCGAGATCAAGGCCAAGGGCGTCGAGTTTACCAAGCCACCGACCACGATCCGGCCCGGCGTACGCATCTGCTTCATCCGCGGACCGCAGGGCATTTCCATCGAGCTCCTGGAGCGCGACCAGAAATACGCGTGATCCACCGCGCTACGTCATTGATCCCGGCATAAAGCAGCGGATGGTCAATCCGGCGTAGCCACGAATTGGCCATACCATGGTTCGGCCGACGCGGTTGGGTTCCGTAATCATCGCGTCTTCGGGCACATCGAACCATTCGCCCTCGATGCGCACGCGGTAACGGCCGTTGCTCGATTCCCAATCGACATCGCTGACTGCGCTGCCGTCGGCATCGGAGCAACACGGCCCCTTCCCGCTTCTCAGGGAGTCGAACCATTCCTTGAGCGGCGAATGGGCGTAACGGCCGTCCAGATCGCGCGTATGCCCGACCTGCGCGGCAATCGCCCACAGCGCCACGACACCCGATCTCAGCAGTGTCTTTCGCCAGCCCCCATGGCGGTTGCCCGAAGTTCCGCGGTTGTCATTCTCGGTGTTAAGACGCGGCGCATGGCCGCCGGAATTGATCCAGTTGCTCACCTGTCTGTTGCTCCAACACCCACCGGCCGGTGCGCAACAGGCGATGCATTTCGCGGGCCAACCTGATTCGGAACCCGCCGCCAGTCATCCTCGTGTCATGGCGGCGTTGGGCTCGCGCCGGTATATTTGCGGCCGGTATTTTGCGGCCTGCCACGTTGACGCCGCGGGTTCCGCTTTGGCATAAAAGATAACCGGGTTCCGTGGGCGCGGAGGCCGGGATTGGGACGTCATGAAGAACGGTCTGTATTCGATCCACGTCAGCCTGCTGGACGGGCGATCCGGCAAGGGCAGCGGTGTGATTCTGTTCCGGGATGGCCAGATCCTCGGCGGCGATGCCTATCTGTTTTACACCGGCAGCTACACCGTGAAGGGCGATACCTTCAAGGGCGAGGTGCTGGTGCAGCGTCACACGTCGAGCCCCGATGCCAATCCGTTGTTCGGCGGGCCGGCCCCCGTCGGCATTGGCGTATCCGGTACCTTCACCGATACGCGCGGAACCATGAACGGGACGGCGCTGGTCGGCAAAGCCAGTCAGATTTTCGGCGCCACGCTGCGCAAGCTGGCCGATACCAACTAGGCTAACCGCCGCTCATCGGTAGAATATCACACCCTCCTGCGCGGTGCGGCTGTTGCAGCATCGCCGGTGTTGGGCGTGCCGGTGGGCTCGATCAACAGTAGATGGACCTCTTCCCTCGCAACGGGCCGATGCTCGACGCCCTTGGGCACCACATACATCTGCCCCGACCCGAGCGTGATCGTTCGATCGCGCAGCTGAATATCCAGCACGCCCTTCAGCACGAGAAAGAAATCATCCGTGTCATCGTGCTTGTGCCAGACGAATTCACCTTTCACTTTCACAACCATGACGTCGCAATTGTTGAACTGCGTAACCGTGCGTGGCGACCAGTGCTCGGAGAATGTGGACAGCTTCTCCGACAAATCAATTCCATTGCTCATCGATGGTACCTGATTGCTATTCTGCCGCCATTTCGAGCGGCGCGATGCGCGGCAGGATCATCTGGATCCGCGTGCCGCCTCCCGGCTCCGAATCAAGGTCGAGCCGCCCGCCTAACCGGTTGGTCACGATGCTGTAGACGATGTGCAGGCCAAGCCCGGTGCCGCCCTGGTCGCGCCGTGTCGTGAAGAACGGATCGAACGCGCGGCGACGAACGTCGAGGGTCATGCCGCATCCATTGTCGGAAAACAGAACCTCGACATTGTCCTTGCCTGACTCGCGCACCTGGATATCGACCGTGCCCGGCTTGCCGTCAGGGAACGCGTGCGCCACCGAATTGAGAAACAGATTGGTCAGCACCTGTCCGTAGGGCCCGGGATAGCTGTTCATCGTCAGGTTAGGCTGGCAATCGACATTGAGTGTCAGATTGTGTTTGCGAAGGCCCGGCCGCAAGCTCATCACCACCTGCTCGGTGAGATCGCCAAGATCGAAGCTGCGCTGGTCGGAATAGTTGCGGTCGGCGGCGACCTGCTTGAACGACTGAATCAGTTCGGCGGCGCGATTCAGATTGGCGACGAGTTGCGATGACGCGTCGCGACTGGTTTCGAGAAAATCGGTCAAACTGGAACGCCGCAGCTCGCCACGCGCCACCTCGGCGGTGAAATTCGCCGCCTTGCGCTCCAGCGCGGAGGCGACCGTGAGACTAATGCCAACGGGATTGTTGACCTCGTGCGCGACGCCCGCCACCAGCCGCCCGAGGGCTGCGAGTTTTTCGGCTTCAATCAGCGAATTCTGCGTTTCCCGCAAATTTCGCAGCGCGCCTTCCGCGGCGTCCTTGGCCTTGCGCATCTCGAGTTCGACGCGCTTGCGCTCGCCGATGTCGAGCGCGACCGTGACGATGTTCTCGATCTCGCCCGACGCGTCCAGTAGCGGCAGCTTGTTGACCAGCCATTGCCGCATATTGCCGGTGGAATCCTTGTACTCTTCCTCATAGAAGCCGAGTTCGCTGCCGCCGGCCAACACCCGCTTGTCCGGCTCATCGGTCTTCGCCGCGCCATAGCGTGACATCAGGTCGGCCGTGGTGCGACCGATGGCTTCCCCAGGCTCGATGCCAAAAATACCGGCCATGTAGCGGTTCATCAGGAGATAGCGGAGCTGCTTGTCCTTGACGTTGATCACCGCGGGCACGGTATCGATCACCTGCTGCAGCAAACGGCGGCCTTCGGCGATCGCGTCCTCGGCCCGTTTTTGGTCGGTGATGTCGCGGACCGTTCCCTCGTAACGGACCAGTTCGCCATCCTCGTTGCGCACGGCGCTGGCGCTGTCCGAGAGCCAGAGCACCGTCCCGTCGCGCGCGCGAACCTGGTATTCGTACTCGCGTACCATGCCGTCGCGTTCCATCAGCCGTTCATATTCAACCCGCGCCTGCGGATCGACATAGACGGATTCGGAGACGTCGCCGAGGCCGTTGATCAGATCCTGCGGCGTGGCGTAACCCATCATCCGCGCCAGCGCCGGGTTGGCGTTGAGCAGTGCGCCTCCGGGCGTGGTTACGTAGATTCCGTCCACCGACGCCTCGAACAATTTTCGATAGCTTTCCTCGGCGAGACGCTGTTCGGCCAGCGCGCGTACCGCCGCCTCGCGCGCCGCGTCGGCATCGACCAGCGTCTGGCGAAACACTTCGGCGGCTCGCGCGATATCGCCGATTTCGTTGTCGACATCGGTCTGCGGGATCGAGGTGCTCTTTTCGCCGCCGGCCACCTTGCGGATCGAGGTTGCGATCGTCGCGAGCGGACGCACCGTGCGCCTGACCACCAGCAGCGAGGCGAACAGCCCGATCAGGACACCGGCGGTGCCGAGCACGATGCTCTGCCATTTTGCTTCCGTCAGCGTCCGGGCGAAATCGCGGGACAACACATGGCCGCGACGCGCGCTGACCTCGCGCAACAATTCGGTGACGCGCTGGATCAGGCGGCCCTCCGCGCCCAAGACCTCCTTGTCGATGTCGGATATCTGCCGCTCGCGGGTCGAGATGTTGATAATCGCGAGGGCATAATCATCGACGGCCGCGCGAAGCTTCGGCTCCGCCATCGTCATCGAGCGCATGCTTTGCGCCGCCAGTTCGGCGGCGGACGGATTTCGCGCCAGCAAAGCCGAGGTAATCTGGCTTTGGGTCTGAAACAGGGCCGACGCGATCAGTGGATCGGGGGTGTCGGCGATCGCGGCATCGAATTTCTCGCGCAGCGGCGGTAGCCCGACAATCAGCTCCGCGCGGCGGTTGATCAGGGCGGAAATACGTTCGATGCCGCTGCGGTAGGTCGACAGGCGCTCGGTGACGCCGTCGATCATGTCCTGCTGTTCGGGAGCAAGCTCCAGCCGGGTTTTCTTCAGGACCTCGCCGAGCGAGGTCGCCGCCTCGCCGACCTGGACCGATTGGGTGCCGGGGTCGGTGACGAAATCCCGGGCCGCCAGACGCAACTCGTTCATGCGCCGGTCGATATCCTCGGCGAGGTCGCCGACGCTTTGCAGCCGCTGCAGCTCGCCGAAGGTCGCATCGATGTGGCGGATGGCTATGACGCTGGCGGTGGAGGTGATGATAATCACCGCCAGCACCAGCATGAAACTGCCGAATGTCAGCTGGCCGATCGACAACGAGAACGATCGCGTCATTGGCGAATTCGGCGGCAATTCAGAGGTCATGTTATTGAGGCCGGGCTCCTATCGGCCGCAATATACGACGTTATTCGGGTCGTGGGGAACATGCTGAAATAGCTCGCGAAGCCGGCCAGACCGGCCGGGCGGTGATCCGATCCAGGCCTCCCCGGGGGTCACGCCGGCGTCACACTCCCCGGTCCTGGCTGCTCCAATACGGGATTCCAGCCGCGGCGGGGGCTTTGGCCAGTGCGGCAAAATGGCCAGATCTCGAGCCTCGGTCGGCGTGATGCCGGCCTCCTTTGACCTCCTTGGCCCCTCCCTTAACCCTCCACGGGCCGCAAGGCTTTCAGCAGGTCGGACGGCATCATGCCGAACATGTCCCGAAAGGCGCTGCTGAAATGCGCCGAACTGGCAAAGCCGGCGGCGTGGGCGGCTTCCGTCAACGATGAGCCCTCGCCGCAGGCGCGCACCGCAGCGCCCATCCGGATCCAGATCCGGTAGCGCCGGAGCGGCACGCCGGTCTCCGCCTTGAACAGATGCAGGAATCGCGACGCCGACAGGCCCGCATGTTCCGCCAACTCCGTCAGGCGGTGCGCCCGGTGCGGCTCGTCCCGCATCAGCCGCAGCGCCGCCGAAATCCGTGCGTTGGCTTTGGTGCCCGTGCCCACGCCCAGCAGTTCGCTGAGCGACAAACGTCCGTCGCGCGCCGCGATGCGGTTTTCGGCAAGGCCGGTCATGATCTCGATCACCGCGGATTCTTCCCGCAGTTCAAACGCCGCTCGCGCGCGCGTATCCGTCATTCGCGCCAGCAATGCCTTGAGGTCGCGTCCGAGCGGATCGACATAGAGGAACGCCATGCGCCCGCGCGCGATCCGCAGATGATGCAGGCTGTTGGGCAATATCAATACGCTACGGGTGGAACGATAGTCGGTCGCGGTGTCCGTGGGGTCGTCGGCCACTTCCAGCGCCGCATCGAGGCCGATGGCAAGTACGGCGGTCGCATTGCGGTGCGGCGTCAATCCGAAGGCCGGGCCGAGATAGAGCACGCGGGCGCCCCACCCCAACAATTTCGCCTCGCCGATTGCGCGCATAGCCAGTTTCTGAAAGCCCGGATGGTTCAGGCGAATTTAGGGTGCCGGACCGCAACAGGACCCAGCACGATGACAGATAAGCCTGATGAGACCGACAGCCAAGCCGCGATTGAGCGCAACCGAGAGGCCGTGACGCGCTACGCGCGCGCCTGGCTTGCCGGCGACCGCGCCGCGCTCGCGGCTTGCTACCATGAAGATTTCACGCTGCACTATTTCGGCAGCAATCCGCTCGCCGGCGACCACAGGGGCAAGATGGCCGCGCTTTCGATCCTGGCCGAGGTGACCCGCCGCACCAGCCGAAAATTGCTCGGCATCGTCGACATCATGGCCGGCCCCGAGCGCGGTGCGCTGCTGGTGCGCGAGCGCTTCGAGCGCGACGGCAAGGCTAAGGAATTCGAACGGCTGCTGGTCTATGCCGTGCGCGATGGGTTGCTGGGGGAATGCTGGGTCTGGGACCAGGACCAGGCGGCGGTCGACGCCTATCTCGCGTGAGCTACGCCGGCACCGGTTTCGTCCTCCGCGCCGGGATCGTCATCGCGGCAACGCCGGCAACCACGCAGGCTAACCCGATCCATACCGTCGAGCTCAATTGCTCGCCGAGGAAGGTCACGCCGAACGCCACACCAATGGGCACGCGCAGATAGGCCTGCGCGGTGGCGCCGACTGATCCGAGCGTCTGGATCAGGCGGAAGTAAATGACGAACGCGAGCGCGGTCGAGAACACGGCGATCGCGAGCAGCGCCAGCAGCGAATGCATCGACGGCGCCAGCGTCCAGGGACGGTCGACAACGAGACTGAGCGGAATCAGGATCGCGGCACCACAGAGCAGCGATCCCGCCGCCGGCGCCATCGGATCGAGCCCCCCAAAATTGCGGCCGAAGATCGCCGCGCCCGCGTAGCAGATCGCCGCAAGGACACAGACGATTTGCGCGATCAGTTGCTCACCAAGGCCGCCCAGCGCCTGCACGCCGACGATCAGGCAGATGCCGGCCATGCCAGCAATCACGCCGATCAGCTTTCGTGAGGTCACCGCCTCGTGACGGGTGATCGCGAAGGTCAGGAAAAACGTGAATATCGGCGCGGTCGAATTGAGGATGGTGGCGACGCCGGCGTCCAGCGCCCGTGCACCCCAGGCCACCATGACCCACGGAATGACGCTGTTGAGGCAGGCCTGGAACAGGAAGCGGCGCCAGTTCGCAGCATCCGTCGGCATTTTCACCCCGCGCCAGTGCATGATCGCAACCAGCAGCAGCCCCGCAATCAACGTACGGCCCGCGATCAGCGTGATCGGCGGAATCGTCTCCACGGCTACTTTCAGGAACGTGTACGACGCGCCCCATAGCGTCGCGAGCAGGAGAAGCAGCCCCAGTTCGCTCACGATCCCCCGGTGCTGCGGTTGGCTTTCGCCCATGTCGGTGATTCCGGTCCTGATCCATGCCAAGGCCGGACATTACAGACTGCCGACCTTACGATACTTCGTTCATCACCGAAGTGTGCATGCGTGCCTCAACCGACCGAGCCGACCTCGAACACGTCGCCGTCATAGCCGGCCTCGAGCGGGATACGCAGCTGACGGCCACCATTGTTCCTGGTCATGATCGGCGTCACCGTGACGACGGACTTGCCTCTGGAATCCTCGAGCGCGGCCTGCACGCTGTCCTGCTTGCCGAGCTTGATCAGGTTGCGCGTGGTCGGAAACGGCAGCTTGAAGCGGCCGGTCTCGCCGCCTTCCAGCGCCTCGCGCGGCGACACCCAGATTGAATCGGTGGATTCCTTGCCGTCATGGGCGCCGACCTGTTCGGGTGGCGCGGCGGCGAGGAAAAACCAGGTATCAAAACGCTTCGGCATGCCTTCGGGCGTGATCCAGTGCGCATAGGGCACGAGTTCATCGAGCGCCAGCACCATGCCGTTGTCGGTCAGAACTTTCAGGAAGCTGATCTTGCTGTCGCAGAGATCGGCGCGATGTGCGGTCTCGATCTCGCTGGCCCTGACGGCGTCGACCAGCGTCTTCGATCCCTTCGGCCGCGCCAGCAGGATGCCGCTCTCCTCAAAGGTCTCGCGGATCGCCGCGATGCGGAAGCTGAGCGTGGCCTCGTCGAGCCCCTCGCCGCCCGAATATAGTTCAGGCGCCGCGATGATCTCCTGGTCGCCCTTGTCGACGCTGCCGCCGGGAAACACCAGCGCGCCGGAATTGAAGTCGATCTCATAATGGCGAACCATCATGAAGACCTCGATTTCGGCGCGGCTCTTGCCGTCGCCCTTCTGCGCCGTGGCGTCGCGCAGCAACAGGATTGTGGACGCAGGGCGCGGTGCTTTGGCGGGTTCGGTCATCGGATCAACCCGCCGCACTGGATTGCGGTTGCAGATTGGCGCGGCGATCGACCCGCGCCACCCGCGACAGCAGATATTCGACTTCGGCCTTTGCCGTCGCGGTGATGGTCGCTCCCGGCTTGCGCTGCGCGCTGGAGGCAATCACGCCGCGCTTCTGCAGCACATATTTGCGCACCGCGAGACCGGCGCCCGGCTGCTGCTCGTAACGGATCAGCGGCAGATGCGCATCGAACAGATCGTGCGCGGCGTCGCGCTTGCCCGCCTTTTGCAGTTTGACGACATCGATCAGCAATTCCGGGAAAGCGTAGCCGGTCATCGCGCCATCGGCGCCGCGCTCCATCTCGAAATCGAGGAACATGCCGCCATTGCCGACGAGAATGGACATCGGCTTCAGCGAGCCGTCCTTCTGGAAACCGCGCAGCGTCGAAATCTTCTCCAGCCCCGGCCAGTCCTCGTGCTTGAGCATCACGCAGGACGGGCTATCCATCACGATCTTGCGGATCACCGCCGGCGTGAACACGACGTTGAGCGTCAGCGGATAATCCTGCAGCACCCAGGGAATGTCGTCGCCGATGGCTTCCTGCGCCTGCTTGAAATAGCCCGTGATCTGGTCGTCGGTGCGTAAGTGCGGCGGCGGCGCGATCATCACGCCGGCAGCGCCCGCATCCATCGATGCCTTCGCCAGCGAGCGCATGGTGGCAAAGCCCGGCGCCGAGACGCCGACGATGATCTGCATGTTCTTGGCGCGCTTGACGAAGCGGATCGCCACCTGCTCGGCTTCCGCCGCGTCCAGCTTCGGCGCCTCGCCCAAAATGCCGAGCACGGTGACGCCGTCGCAGCCGACTTCGGCATAGAAATCGGTCAGCCGGTCGATCGATTTCTCGTCGATGCGGCCGTCATCGTGAAACGGGGTCGGCGCAATCGCAAAAGTGCCTGCGGCCTGGGCGGTGAGCTTCATGGTCAATTTCCGTAAATGGGGGTGAGAGGACGAAATCCCTGAACTAGTGATACCACCGACTGACTGGCGCCTCAAAGCGAGAGATTGAGCCTGGGAATGAACCTTCCGGGGATCGAGCCGGATGGAACAACGCCATCGTCGACCGCCCCCATGCGGCGGTAGAACGGGGCAGCGTCCGGATCGGCCTCGATCAGCATTGTCGTCGCGCCGGCGGCGCGCGCCGTCGCCTTGGCCCAATCGAGCAGCTGTCGGCCGGTACCTGACCGCAGCATGCCCGGTTCGACAAACAGCCTTTCGAGCTGCGCGACATCGCCTTCGGATTTCACCTCGGCAACGCCGGCGAGACGGCCATCGACTTCAGCGACCTGCACGCGGGACGACATGATGGCCGCAGGCGTCATCGTCAGCTCCCTTCGGCAAGCCTGCATGAAGGCCGCGTCATAGCCCCAGACGGCCTTCGAGCGCAGGCACAATTCAGTAAGTGCCGGCGCTTCATCGGGACGAGCGGGCCGCAGTGCCAGCATAGCGCCTCCTTCAGGGATGAGACGGGCGTCAGAAGCGCCGCGCGCCCATCTTGATCTGTTCCTCGGAGAAGAAGATCTCCTTGGCGTGCTCGACGATGTCCTGCGCCTTCCAGGCCTCGCCGGGCGGCTTCCAGCCTTCCATCTCCATCATCCGCATCTCGCGGACGCCGCGGGGACCGGAAACGCCGAGCGTCTTGCCGGTCTGGTCGCCCGACAGATCGCTGACCATGTATAGCACGGCCGGCGCGATGCCGTCGGGCCCAAGGGCCGCCTTTGGGTTCTCGATGTAGCGCGGCAGGTCCGCGGTCATGCGGGTTAGCGCACCCGGAGCGAGCGTCCAGATCCGGATGTTGTATTTGCGGCCCTCGATCGCCAGCACGTTCGACAGTCCCCAGATACCGCCCTTGGCGGCGCCGTAATTGGTCTGGCCGAAATTGCCGATCAGGCCCGAGGTCGAGGACGTGTTGACGATGACGCCGCCGCCGTTCTCGCGCATCCATTTGAACACCGGCTGGGTGCAGCAGAAGGTGCCTTTGAGGTGCACCCTCAGCACCTTGTCCCAGTTGGCCTCGTTGGCCTTGGCGAAAGTCTCGTCGAGCAGAATGCCGGCGTTGTTCACCAGGATGTCGGCGCGGCCGAAATTCTTGATGGCGTCGTCGAACACCGACTGACCACCGGCCATGGTCGAGATGTCGGCTCCGTTGGCGACCGCGCGGCCGCCCTCGGCCTTGATCGCCTCGACCACCTTCTGCGCCATGGACTGGTCGCCGCCGGAGCCGTCGCGGGGACCGCCGAGATCGTTGACCACGACCGCCGCCCCTTCGCGCGCGAACAATTTGGCGTAGGCCTCACCCAGCCCGCCGCCCGCACCGGTGATGAGCGCGACCTTGCCGTCGAGTAATCCCATGGTGGTTCTCCTTTTATCGCTCTTGTTTTCTTAACCTCGCCCCCGCTTGCGGGGAGAGGTCGAAAGCGAAGCTTTCGGGTGAGGGGGTACAGGTCTCACCACCGTCACAGTTCGTGGAGAGAGCCCCTCACCCCAACCCTCTCCCCGCAAGAGCGGGGCGAGGGAGCGCACCGCATTCGTCGCTTTAACCCAGCACCGTCTTGCCGCTCTTGATGACGGTGACGTTCCGCGCTTTCACCTTGGCTTCGAACGAAACGACGTTGCCGTCCTTCCACAATTCCATCGTCACGGTCTCGCCGGGATAGACCGGCGAGGAGAATCGCGCCGCGTGCTGCCGGAAGGCGGACGAGTCATAATCGGCATAGGTCTGCAGCACGCCGCGGCAGGTGATGCCGTAGGTGCACATGCCGTGCAGGATCGGTTTTGGGAAACCGGCCTTCCTGGCGAATTCGGGATCGCTGTGCAGCGGGTTGCGATCGCCGCAGAGGCGGTAGACCAGCGCCTGATCCGGGCGCGTGGAAATATCGACGATCTTGTCGGGCGCGCGGCTCGGCACCTTGTGCGGCTCGGGCTGGCCTTCAGACGGTCCGCCAAACCCGCCATCGCCGCGCGCGAAACGCGAGGCGACCAGGGTCGCAAGCTTCTCGCCCTTCTCGTCCCTGAGCACGGTCTGGTGGCGGATCACCGCGCCCTTGTCCTTGCCCTTGTCGAACACGTCGAGCACGGTCGAGTCGGCCGTGATATGCGCCGCGCCGGGCAGCGGCTTGTGGAAGGTGATGTCGCGCTCGCCGTCGACCACCATCACGCGATTGAGATTCATCTCGCCGGGACCCGCCCCCCAGGCCGCCACCGAGGCGAACGTCGGTACCACTTTGAGCGGACGCGGCGTCAGCGTGCCCTCGTTGACGAAGGCCAGCTCCTTCTCGTCCATCGGATCGGCGCCCATCCCGATCCCATAGGCGTAGAGCATCACCTCGCGGTCGGTATAGGCATATTTCTGGCCGAGATTTTTCAGGGCCATCAGCTCTTCATACTTGATCGGCATCTTCGCGCGTCCTTCCCGAATTCTTTCTTTTCACCGGCGCCCGTTAATGCGCCCTCTCCCCTTGTGGGAGAGGGCAGCACCGGCGCTCGTTACAAACTCACTTGGGTGAGGGGTTGCTTCACCAGGCACATATGCCCGCCGATAGAACCCCTCATCCGGCGCTTCGCGCCACCTTCTCCCACAAGGGGAGAAGGGAAGAATTTACGCGGGCGTGAAGAACGGCAGCGGGGCGCCGTCGGTCGGCTTGAACACCACTTTGACCTTCTGGCCGATCTTGAGCTTGTCCATATCGCAGTCGACGATGTTGGTCTGCAGCGACGGGCCTTCCTTCAGCGTGACATAGGCGATCGCGTAAGGCCCGGTGGGGGATTTGCGCATCAGGCTGAAGGTGTAGATCGTCGCCTCGCCGGAGCTCTCCTCCCATTCGGTCTTGTCGGAGAAGCAGAACGGGCAGATCGAGCGCGGGAAGAAATGCGGCTCGCCGCAGGCGGTGCAGCGCTTGATCATGAACTTGCCCTGCTTGGCGGCTTCCCAGAACGGCGCGGTTTCGGGATTGCCTTGCGGCACGGGGAGTTTCTTTGCTTCGGCCATCACGCACGCTCCAGAATGCAGGTTGAGGCGGCATGGCGCACGCCGAGAAGTCCGCCGGTGCCATGGGCCACCGCGAGATCGCAGTTTTGCACCTGCACCTTGGGATGCGCTTCGCCGCGCAGCTGGCGCACCGCTTCGATGATTTTTGTCATGCCACCGCGATTCACAGGATGGTTGCTGCAGAGGCCGCCGCCATCGGTGTTGAACGGCAGTTTGCCGACGCCGGAAATCAGATTGCCGTCGGCGACGAACTTGCCGCCCTCGCCCTTCTTGCAGAAGCCGAGATCCTCGAGCTGCATCAAGACCGTGATGGTGAAGCTGTCATAGATCGATGCGTATTTGATATCCTTCGGCGTGACGCCCGCTTCCTCGAAGGCGCGCGGGCCGGACCAGACGCCGGCAGAATAAGTGAGATCGAGATCCTTGCCGCCGCGCGGGCCCTTCATCGCCTCGCCGTGTCCGATCAGGCGCACCAGCGGCTTCTTCAGGCTCTTGGCGATTTCCGGCGTGGTGACGATCAGCGCGCCGCCGCCATCGGTGACGACGCAGCAATCCATCCGATGCAGCGGATCGGAGATCATCGGCGAGTTCAAGACGTCCTCGACGGTGACGACTTCCTTGAGCATCGCGTGCGGGTTGTACTGGGCGTGATGCGAGGCCGCGACCTTGATCCAGGCGAGCTGTTCGCTTGTCGTGCCGTAGTCGTGCATATGGCGCATGGCACACATGCCGTAGGCATTGTGGGTGGTCGCGCCGTAGGCGGCCTCGAAATCGGCCTCGGCGCCGGCGGCGCGCGGCGGCATCGGGCCGGTGCGCGGCTTGCCGGCGAGCGTGATCAGCGCGATCGAGCATTTGCCGGCGGCGATCGCCTCGGCGGCGTGGCCGAGATGGATCAGATAGGAACAGCCACCGGTATCGGTGGAATCCATGTGACGGACTTTGAGGCCGAGGTAATCGACCATCGGCCAGAGGCCGCCGGGGGCATCGCCGGCGCAGAAATAGCCGTCGATATCGGCCTTGGTCAGCCCTGCGTCCTCGATCGCGCCCTTGGCGACCTCGGCGTGCAACTGCGCGGTGGATTTATCGGGTGCGTGCCGGGTGGGATGTTCGTAGATCCCGGCAATGTAGGCTTTGCCCTTGATGGTCAAATCATTCTCCGCTGGCGTTTCTTATTTCCAAGGTTTTTCTGGCCTGTCGGGAGGGCCTTGGCAAGCGAGGAAATATTCCGTCAGGCGAGACGTAGCGACTGGACTCAAGTCGGGATGATTATGGGCGAACATCGTATCAGGTCGGGATGGCGACGCTGTCGAAGTATCCAGATCGTCGTCCCGGCCTAGTGCGCATTTGCGCACGGGGGCCGGGACCCATACCGCGTGATCATTCAATAGAGGCTCGGGAGCAGAGACCTTCCGCAAAACTATTCCCTGTGGTTATGGGTCCCGGCCTTCGCCGGGACGACGTGGATACAGTTTCGCATTCTCGCGGCGCTGATCGCTCGAAGTTTTACAAATCGTTTCGCCCTTCAAAACAGAGGGCGCAGGGAATGCCGGATGCGCGCTGCACCCGCGGTCTCGTGTGCGAATTGTGCTAAGTAGGCTGCACACGAGCATACAGGGCAGCGGAGAACA
>NZ_JAFCLY010000073.1:0-24223 GCF_018130185.1 Bradyrhizobium sp. AUGA SZCCT0182
ACCTCGCCGATCTACGGCATGCCGGTGCTGCAGGTCTGGAAGGCCGGAACCGTGATGTTCATCAAGCGCTCGCTGGCGTCGGGCTATGCCGGCATCGACAATCCCCTGTTCTATCGCGACAACACCATGATGCTGCTCGGCGACGCCAAGAAGGTGACCGAGAACATCGTCAAGGGGATGTAACTCCACACTCGGGAAGTCATGACCGTCCTGAAATGGCTGCTGATTGTCGTTTCGGTCGCTTATGCCTGCGGGCTTGCCGTGCTGTTCTTCGTGCAACGCTCGTTCCTGTTTCCGAGTCCGACGGCGGAGCGCACGTCGCCGCAGGTGGCCGGTTTTCCGGAAGCCGAAGAGCATGTGCTGGTCACCGCGGACGGTGAGAAGATCATTGTCTGGCACGTTCCGGCCAGGCCCGGTCGTCCCGTCATTCTCTATTTCCACGGCAACGGCGATTTCCTAGCCGGCTTCTTCGGCCGCTTTCGTGAGCTGATTGCCGACGGTACCGGTATCGTCGCGATGTCCTATCGCGGCTATGCCGGCTCGAGCGGACACCCGAGCGAGCGCGGCTTGCTGCAGGATGCGGCCGCGGCCTATGCCTTCACGACGGCGCGATACAGCGCGGACAGGATCGTGGCCTGGGGTTTTTCGCTCGGCACCGGCGTCGCGGTGGCGCTGGCGGCGGAGCAGCCGATTGGCAAGATCATTCTGGAGGCGCCGTATACATCGCTTGCCGACGTTGGCGCTGCCGCATTTCCGATCTTCCCCGTTCGCTGGGCGATGAAAGATCCATTCCATTCCGACCGGCGCATCGACGGGGTGAAGGCCCCGATGCTGATCCTGCACGGCGCGCGAGATGCCACCATCTCGATCCGATTTGGCGAGCGCCTGTTCGCGCTCGCGCATGAGCCCAAGACGTTCGTCAGGTTCCCTGACGGTGGCCACAACGATCTCGATGCTTACGGCGCGACGGCAGCAGCGCGGAAATTCATCAACGCCGCAAAAGGCTGACGGCGGCGATCGTTTACTGCATAGTCGGACCGTAATCATTTCGAGGATTCTGACCGCATGAGCGCGCACGGCCCGATGCCGAAATCGTCGTGGATTTTCCCCGCATTGGCGGTAGCGCTGTTCGTGGTCGCCACCGCGCTCGGGCTGACCTTCACACCGACGGCCGGCGGTTTGCTGTTCGCGGCGCTGCTGCTGGCGATCCTGTTCGGCACGGTGTTTGCCGCCGTGCATCACGCCGAGGTGATCGCGGAACGGATCGGCGAGCCCTACGGCACGCTGTTATTGACGCTGGCAGTCACCATCATCGAGGTCGCGCTGATCGCGACCATCATGCTCGGCGACAAACCGGTGCCGGCGCTGGCGCGGGACACGGTGTTCGCGGTCATCATGATCGTGTGCAACGGCCTGGTCGGTCTTTGTATCTTCATCGGCGGGCTGCGCTATCGCGAGCAGGATTTTCAGGTCTCCGGCGCCAATCTGTATCTCAGCGTGCTGTTCGTGATGGCGACCATCACGCTGATCATGCCCAACTACACGCTGACGGCGCCGGGACCGATCTATTCGGCGGCCCAGCTCGGCTTTGTCAGCGTCGTCACGCTCATTCTCTATTGTGTGTTTCTCTATACCCAGACCATCCGGCATCGCGACTATTTTATCAACGATGCCACGGGCGACGCGGGCGACGGGGCGCTGCTGTCGAATCGGATGCTGGCGTTGAGCATTGCGCTGCTGCTGCTCGCGCTGCTGGCGGTGGTGCTGTTGGCCAAGAAATTCTCAGTTGTGGTCGATTTAACCATCGCCCGTGTCGGCGCGCCGCCGGCTTTCGCGGGCGTGCTGGTGGCGTTGTTGATCCTGCTGCCGGAAAGCGTCGCCGCCATTTCTGCCGCCCGCAAGAACGACCTGCAGAAGAGCATCAATCTGGCGCTCGGCTCGTCGCTTGCGACCATCGGGCTGACGATCCCCGCCGTCGCCGTCGCCGCTTACGCGCTCGACAAGCAATTGGTGCTCGGCCTCAACACGCAGGAGATGGTGCTCTTGGTGCTGACCTTCGTCCTCAGCATGCTTACCTTCGGCACCGGACGCACCAACATCCTGTTCGGGCTGGTCCACATGGTGGTGTTCGCCGTATTCCTGTTCATGGTATTCGTGCCGTAATTCCCTTGTCGTTCTCTGGAGTTCATCCAAAATGCTCAGCGCCACGTCAGACGTTCAGGTCGACACCCCGGAAGTTCGCGTCACCGAGTGGCGGCTGGCGCCGGGCAGCGCTACCGGACACCACACCCATGGGATGGATTACGTCATCGTGCCGGTGACATCGGGCGAAATGACCATCGTGGCGCCGAACGGCGAACGCTCGAAGGCGCAACTCGCCGTCGGTAAATCCTACTTCCGCAAGGCGGGCGTCGAGCACGACGTGCTCAACGAAACGGCAACCGAGATCGTGTTCCTGGAGGTCGAACTGAAGCCCTGACCGTCCGTTATCGGCAGCGCCGCAACCGACCCATTTCGGCCGCAGGTGCTGACAAGCCGTTAATTGTGCGGCTCCCGGAACGTGCCGCAACAAGGGCCCCGCGGGGTCGCCTTAGGGCGGTAGAAACGGAACTCATGAGGATCTGCACAATTGCCACCGATCCGTCGCAGTTGATCCCTCAATATGCCCAGAAGTTCCAGCATCAAACTTGCCGCGGGGAGTGGCCGGCATGCTGAAGAAGTATATTTCGAAATTCACGATCGACATCCTGCCTTCGGTGGCAGCGACCGTCATCGGGGCTTACATCGTCAATCATTACATCGTCACCAGGCCGGGCACGGATGCCCCTGTCGCCGCCGCCGTATCGGCTGCCGACCCCAAAGCTCCAGCCAAGGCCGCGGAAACCGGCAACCCGCCGACGGCGGGCGTTAGGGCCAAGGGCATTTCCGAAAAAGCCCTCCTCGAGAAGACCGCGGCCGAACGGCCGGCGGTGGTCGAGAAGGTTGAAGCCAAAGCGGATGTGAAGGCGGACGTGAAGCCTGAAGTAAAGGCTGACGCGAAGTCCGCCGATGCGCCGGCCGAGACCGCGAGCGTTCCGGCCGAGCCACGCGCCACCCGCGCCGCGCCGCGCGAACGCGAAAAGGAAAAGATCAGGGTCGTGCTGCCGTCACCGGTGCAGCCCGTGGCGCCGGCCGTCGCGGCCGCGCAGCCGGCGCCTGTTGCCGCGCCGCCGGTCGAAACCGCTGTTGTGCCGGATGATCGCCGCGACGCCAACGACCTCGCGCGCGCTGCAATCGAGCGTCTGCGGGTCAACAATGATGGTTCGCCGCGTGCACCCGAAGTGGTGCGCACGCCCGAAGCTCAGCGAGTAGAGACCCCGCGGATCGAGACGCCACGAAGCGAGACGCCGCGGGTCGCAACCGCGCCGGCGCTTCGCCCGCTGCCGCCGCCGATCTCGGTCTCGACGCCTTCGGGAGGGGAGAGCTTCGATCAGGGCAGGCCGCCTTACGCAGCCAATGCGTCTGTCGATCCGCGCCGTCCGACGCCGCCGGCCGAAATTCCGGTCTCGCGTCCGCTCGATTTGCGGGCCGATGTGCCGGAGCCGTCGGTGCGCGAGCGTACCACGGCCGTAGCCGAGGACGTGCTGTCGGCGGCGAAGTCGGTGTTTCACGCCGTCCTGCCGAAATAATCCATAGATCGTGTCTTCTCGTGCCCCGGACGGAGGCATCGCCGCGACCGGGGCCTCTACTTTGCGTGGGGTTGTTTTCGCGATTTTGCGTCGAGAGCCGCGTTCCGATTGAATCGGATCGGGGTTCTGGATTCCTGATTTGACGCGTTTTCTCGACGCGAACCGGTATCCACCCCCGGATCAAGTCCGAGGGCATGCTTCGCGGGAAAACGCGCTACCCGCCGGTGCGGGCCAGGCCGCTGCGTGCGGCTTCGTCCTTGGGGCGGATTGCAATGGCGCGGCCATAGGAAGCGGCCGCCTTGGCCTTGTCGCCGAGCCGTTCATAGGCCTGCCCGCGGGCTGACCACGCCGGTGCGCTGTTGGGATCGGCCTGCACCGCCTCGTCGAGGTCGGCGGCCGCTTCCTTGGCCTTGTCGATCGCAAGATAGCTTGTTGCGCGGCCGAGCAACGGTTCGACCTTTTGCGGCGTCAGGCCGTTGGCGGCGGTGAAATCCTCGATCGCCTGCTGGTACTGTTTCTCGCCTTGATAGATCAGCCCGCGGCCGTAGAGCGCCTGGACGTTGTACGGATCGAGAGCGAGGGCGCGATCGAATTCCGCCAACGCCTCTTCGTTCTTGCCGGACTTGGCGAGCACCTGGCCGCGGGTGGCATAGCCTTGCGAGTCGCTGACGCTGCGCGCGCTGATATTGTCGGTCGGTTTCTGCGCCACGGGCTGCGGCTTTGGGCTGTCCGCGCCCCACGATCCCAGATCGAACGAGCAGCCGCCAAGCGGCATCGTCAGCAGCGCGACAAGTACGACCGTACGGCGCACGCCACGAGAAAACGAACAGGAGGCCGGAATGGCCATATGGCGGAATGCTCGCGCGTTCATGGCGCATAGGTAGCCCGGCACGCCGCAAAATGCATCGGTCAAAATAGCCGCAACCGGCGGACCGAACCCGTCAGGCCCTCGGACCGACAAACAAAAAACCCAAAGAAAAAACCCAAAGAAAAAACCCAAAGAAAAAAGCGCAGGCCGGGGCCCGCGCTTTCCAATTCAAATCTGCTCGGCCGTTCAGCGCGGTCCGCGCGGACCTGCACCCGGGCCGCCACGACCGCCACCGGGACCACCACGGTCGCCACCGGGGCCAGCACCGAACACCGGCTTCGGCTTCATCGGCAGCAGGCCTTCGCGCTGCAGCTTCTTGCGAGCCAGCTTGCGTGCGCGGCGCACGGCTTCGGCTTTTTCACGGGCCTTCTTCTCGGAGGGCTTTTCATAATGGCCGCGGAGTTTCATCTCGCGGAAAATACCCTCGCGCTGCATCTTCTTCTTCAGCGCCTTGAGGGCTTGATCGACATTGTTATCGCGGACGAGAACCTGCACGCGGCATCCTCTTTCAATTGATCGGATAGGAATTCTGGTAAAGCTAACGAGCTGGCGAAAGGCCTAGCCCTTAACCTGAACGCGGGCATTTACCAGACAAAACCTGGGATGTCCACCTGTGAAGCGCACAGCCGGACCAAGTTAAGCCATGAAATGCGGCAAATCTGACGCTGTTCGGCCCTGATTTGGGAAGTTATGTGCCCAGACCGAGGCTGTTCCCGGAGTTTTTGAGCAACCCGGCAGCAACAATCTGGGGAGACAACCATGGATACGAAGAAATATGCCGCCGAGGCCATCGGCACGTTCTGGCTGACATTTGCGGGATGCGGCAGCGCCGTCATCGCCGCCGCCTTTCCGCAGGTGGGTATCGGACTGGTCGGGGTGTCCTTTGCGTTCGGACTGAGCGTCGTCACCATGGCCTATGCGATCGGTCATGTATCCGGCTGCCATCTCAATCCGGCCGTCACGGTGGGGCTTGCCGCAGGCGGGCGCTTTCCAACCGGGCAAATCGCGCCCTACATCATCGCGCAGGTGATCGGCGCCGTTGCGGCGGCGGCGCTGCTTTATGTGATCGCGAGCGGCGCTGCCGGTTTCGACGTCACCAAGGGTTTTGCGTCGAACGGCTATGACGCGCATTCGCCTGGCAAGTACAGCATGGTTGTCTGCTTCATCACCGAGGTGGTGATGACGATGATGTTCCTGTTCATCATCATGGGCGCGACCCATGGCAAGGCGCCGGCGGGCTTTGCACCGCTGGCGATCGGATTGGCGCTTGTCATGATCCACCTCGTCAGCATTCCCGTCACCAACACCTCGGTGAATCCGGCGCGCAGCACCGGGCCTGCGCTGTTCGTCGGCGGATGGGCGCTGGCGCAGCTCTGGCTGTTCTGGGTGGCGCCGCTGATCGGCGGCGTGCTGGGCGGGGTGATCTATCGCTGGCTCAGCGAGGAGCCCTCCGGCGTCGTCGAGGGCCGCAAGTCGGCCTAGCGCGAGGCCGCCTAGCGCAAGCCTGCGTGATGCGGGCTTGCTGCTATTTCTTGCGCGGCGACACTTCGGTGACGTGACCCATCTTGCGGCCCGGCTTCGGCGCGCCCTTGCCGTAAAGGTGCACGGTGGCGCCGGGAACCGTCAGCCACTGCTCGTAGCCGAGGATGTCGTCGCCAATCAGGTTCGTCATGGTGACCTCGCCATGACGAACCGGTTTGCCGAGCGGCCAGCCGGCGATGGCGCGGATGTGCTGCTCGAACTGCGAGATCGAGGCGCCGTCCAGCGTCCAGTGTCCGGAATTATGCACCCGCGGCGCGATCTCGTTGACCAGCACTTTCGGTCCGCCATTTTCCGCTACCACGAACATTTCGACCGCGAGCACGCCGACATAGTTCAGCGCGGTTGCGATCTGCTCGGCGATGCCGCGTGCCTGCGCCGCCAGCGCATCCGATATCTGCGCCGGCGCGCGCGAGATTTTCAGGATGTGGTCGCGGTGCTCGTTTTCGGTGACGTCGAAACTCTCGACCTGGCCGTCGACCGAGCGCGCAGCGATCACCGAGATCTCGCGTTCGAACGGAATGAAGGCCTCGAGGATCGCCGATTTGGTGCCGAGGTCCTCCCAGACCCGGGTGAGATCGTCGCCATCGCGGATGATCGCCTGGCCCTTGCCGTCATAGCCGAAGCGGCGGGTCTTGATCACGGCGGGCAGGCCGATCTTCTTGATCGCCGCCCGCAGGGTTTCCACCGACGACACGTCGGCATAGTCGGCGGTGCCGATACCGAGGCGCTTCACAAAATCCTTTTCGACCAGCCGGTCCTGCGTGGTCTCGAGGATCTTCTGGGTCGGCAGCACCGGACGGCGCGCCGCCAGCACCATGGCGGTGGCGGCCGGCACATTCTCGAATTCATAGGTGATGACGTTGACGTCGTTGGCGAACAGTTCGAGCGCCTCGACATCGGCATATTCCGCGCAGGTGGCGTTCAGCACCACGTCGAAGGCCGGCGAATCCGGATCCGGTGAAAACACCTGGCAGCGGAGGCCGAGGCGCGCCGCGGCCATCGCCAGCATCCGGCCCAGTTGCCCGCCGCCGAGAATTCCGATGGTGTCGCCGGGCTTCAGCTTCACATTGTTGGAAGCCGTCACGCCAAGCCCTCCGGCCGCTCTTTGACCGCATCGGTCTGCTGCTTGCGCCAGGCGGCCAGGCGCGTCGCCAGCGCCGGATCCTGCAGCGCCAATACGCTGGCGGCGAGCAGGGCGGCGTTGATCGCGCCGGCCTTGCCAATCGCAAGGGTGCCGACGGGGACGCCCGCGGGCATCTGCACGATCGAATAGAGCGAATCGAGGCCGGACAGCGCCTTGGATTCGACGGGAACGCCGAACACCGGGAGCTCGGTCAGCGCCGCCGCCATGCCCGGCAGATGCGCCGCACCCCCGGCACCGGCGATAATGATCTTGAAGCCGGCCGCCTTGGCGCCCTTGGCGAAAGCAAACAGCCGGTCGGGGGTGCGATGGGCCGAGACGATGCGTTTTTCGCAGTCGACCCCGAGCGCCGCCAGCGTGTCGGCGGCGTGGCGCATGGTCTCCCAGTCCGACTGGCTTCCCATAATGATGGCGATCGGTGCGGTCATCTCGTCAATTCTATTGGGGAATCCAGAAACATAGGCCGATTATAGGGGCGGCCCGGGCGTCATCCAAGGCATGGCAAGGGATTAGGAATGGACTATCCTGTCTTGGTGAATCCGGGCAAGCCTTGATACGCATGCCTGCACAGGGAAGGTCATGAAGAAGAAAACCAGGGCAGCGGCTGCGGGAACCGCAAAACGCCCGAAAACGGCCCCGGCAGGACGAAAACCCGCGCCGCGCGGGATCCGCAAGTCCGCAAGCCCGTCCCCGGCTCCGTCCGTTGACCCCAAATCGACGATCCGCCGGCTCAAGACGCAATTGGCGCGGGCTCGGGCTCGTATCGAGGAGCTGCAGGCCTCGGCCGATACCGATTTTCTGCTGGATATTCCGAACCGGCGCGGTTTTGAGCGCGAATTGCACCGCGCGATCGCCTTCATCAAGCGTTACCACGCGAGCGGTGCCCTGATCGTGCTCGACGTCGATCGCCTGAAGCCGATCAACGACGCTTTCGGTCATGCCGCCGGCGACGAGGTGCTCAAGGCCATCGTGAAGACGCTGCTGGCTCACGTGCGCGCATCTGACGTGATCGGCCGGCTCGGCGGCGACGAGTTCGCGCTGCTATTGTGGAATCTCAGCGAAACCGATGCCAGGGCCAAGGCGGCGTTGCTGGAGGGGGCGATCGATCGCCTCACCTTTGTGTTTGGTGGCAGCACCGTTACTGCGGGCGCCTCCGCCGGCGTCGCGATCCTCGGTCCTCACGCGGAATTGGGCCGCACGCTGGAAGAGGCCGATAGCGCTATGTACATCCGCAAGGCGCTGCGGCGGCATGAGGCCGATTTGTAGGGTGGGCAAAGCCAACGGGTCGCGCGAATGCGCGCCCGATGACAGACTCCGCGTGCCCACCATCTTGTTTCGCGAATTAATTTGGTGGGCTCGGCGCAGTGCGCCTTTGCCCACCCCACGATCGCTCGCTAACGGTCAAAGCCCGCTCAAATCTTCCGGCACGTTGCCGAACTTCCGCAGCAATTGCGCGTCGCCGAATTCGCCGATCATGGGATCGCCGCTGCGGCTGAACGCGACTGCGCCGATGCTGCCGGGGGCTCGCGACAGGATCTCGGCGCGGCGCAGCGCGGTGGTCGGACTCTGGCACTCCTCGGCAGCGCCAGCGACCGGCGAGCCGTCGTCGTCCTGCAGGAATGGCAATGCAACGTAATAGGTGACATCGGCCATCATCGTCGCTCCGGTTTCGCTGCTCAGGCAGCGGTGCTGCTGGTGCGCAAGGATTGGGTCGGCACGCAGCCGGCGGATATCGCCGCCTTCAATTCCTCCAGCTCGGCTTCCAGATATTCGTTGGCCATGATCAGCGCCTTGATGGTCGAGCGCAGATTGCCGTCGCACATCGCGATCGCCTGATCGCAGGCTTGCTCGTAGCGGCTGTTGTCGGACAGGGACGGTGGTGCGGACATGGCGGAACTCCCTTTGCTGGCGGCAGGGAAGTATGTTCCTCTTTTGTTCTTTTGGAGTCAAGCCAAGAACGTGCGCGAAAATTCGTTTTCCCGCGCTCAACCGGCTGCCGGCGACGCGATCGAGATGCTGAAAATTCGTCGCAACCGCGGCGCCTTGTGGATGTCGGGGAAAAGGGGATCGGCGCAGGCAGGCGGTCTTTTGGCTATAGCCCCACCGTTCCGAAAAAAACTCGCACCGGCCGGGCGAACCGATCGGCGACAGCCAGGTTGCGGCTGCTCATCGGGGGGCGGCTTGTCCGCTGCGGCATCCGGCGCCGGCGTGATCAGCCTGCGATCAGGCAATGATATCAGGCGTGATCTGGTCTTCGATGAAGGCGATGCGGTCGCGCAATTGCAGTTTGCGCTTCTTCAGCCGCTGCAGCCGCAGCAGATCCGGCGCCGGCGACTGATGCAGCGCGTCGATCGCCGCATCGAGATCGCGATGCTCCTGCTGCAGCCGGGCAAGCTCGTTTTCGAGCTCGCGCTCATCTTCGTTGGTCATGGCGTACGCTTACTGCAAAAGCACGATGAGGTTGTAGACGGCTTGCGAAGCCGCCAGCGAAATATCGTCCCTGCGGGCCCGGTCCGCAAGCTGACCCGGTTCCATAGTCACGATTGGTTACAGATAAATCCGAAAAAATGAGAGGCCCGATTCTGGATAGCCATCGACAGATTCGGCGGCTGGTGTACACTCCTTCGTCCGGATCGAATCTGAGGTTTCACCCACCGAGGAGATTTCGTATGGCTCTACAGGCGCATCTTGTTGAACTTGAACGTAAACACAAGATCCTCGAAAACGAATTGCACGAAGCGCTCGTGCACCTTTCCACAGACGACCTGCACATTGTCGAGTTGAAGCGTCGCAAGTTGATGGTCAAGGACGAGATCGAGCGGTTGAAACAAACCGCCAGCGATACGGTCCACTAAACCGGTCTCCAGCAGAATAGCGAAACGTAATTCACCGTCGGATGGGCGCTGATGCGCTCATCCGTATAGGTTGTATTGCGAAATTATCTTGTATTTATCGCTTACTGCTCTGCCAGTTCACCAACATGATCAGCGATCGCCAGGGACGACGTCAGTCCCGGCGATTCGATGCCGAACAGGTTGATCAGTCCAGTGACGCCGTGCGCGCGCGGTCCCTGGATCAGGAAATCCTGCGTGGCAACCGCAGGTGGCACGATCTTCGGCCGGATTCCGGAATAGCTCGGCATCAGCGCCCCGTCCGGCAGCGCCGGCCAATAGCGCCGGATCGCGGGATAGAACCTGTCGGCACGGGCCGGGTCGACGGCGTAGTCGATGCTCTCGACCCACTCCACGTCCGGACCGAAGCGCGCCTGTCCGGCCATGTCGAGGGTGAGGTGCACGCCAAGCCCGCCGGGCTCCGGCACCGGATATATCAGCCGTGAAAACGGCGCCCGCGCGCTGCAGCTGAAATAATTGCCCTTGGCGAGATACGCCGGCGGTATCAGCTCGATCGGCATGCCCTCGATGCTGCGCGCGACTGAAGGCGCGCCCAATCCCGCTGCGTTGATCAACAGATTGCATTCCAGAACCATCGGCGCATCGCCGCCCGTCTCGATTTCAATCCTGCCCGCGTTTGCCCGGGCGCGCAGCAGCGGCGTGTAAAACGCGTAGGCGGCACCAGCTTCCTCGGCATCGCCCATCAGCGCCAGCATGTAGGCGTGGCTGTCGATGATGCCGGTCGACGGCGAAAGCAGGGCCGCGTCGCAATTAAGCGCCGGCTCGAGTGCGCGCGCCGCTTCGCCGGTCAGAAGCTGCATGTCGTCGACGCCATTGGCTTCGGCATGGGCGCGGATCGATTGCAGCTTTTCGGTTTCCGCAGGTGTCGTCGCGACGATCAGCTTGCCGCAATTGCGATGCGGGATGCCGTGGTCGCGGCAATATTCGTAGAGCGCCCGTTTGCCACTGACGCACATCTGCGCCATCAGGCTGCCGGCGCGGTAATAGATACCGGCGTGGATCACTTCGCTGTTGCGCGATGAGGTGATGGTGCCGATGCCCTCGGCCGCCTCCAGCACGATGACTTCGCGGCCGTACTGGGCGAGACGCCGCGCGATCGCGAGCCCGATCACCCCCGCTCCGATGACGACGCAATCAACCTTGTCCATGTACGCTTCAGGCCCGGAAATCTGGCGCGGGATCACGCCCGCGACGCTTGTTTTATTATCGTTTCGTTCAGAAGTATGCCCCAACAACCCGTTGGATTACCTCGACATATGCCCTGAGGTCCCATCCTGTTAGTGAAGCATTAATCATGTCAGGGCAATTGCCGTAATTTGAGTCGCATTTTCCGGTTGCAAGGGTAGGCGTTTACCCGATCCAAACCCGTCAAGCCAGACACTCCACCGGGAAATCCGCGGGTGAATGATGGCTGGCAAGAATTGGCAGGCAGGCGGGAGGGATTCGATTCCGGCGCTGGCCCTCGTGTGTCTGCTCGCCACCTCTGCGTCGTGCGGGTTGGCATGGGCCGCGCCGCCCGTCGCCGGCGGCTTGGCGCCGTCGGGCTATTCCGGCGAACTCGACCCCAGCATGATCTGGGAGATGCTGATCGGCGGCATCGTGGCCGTATCGTTTCTGGCAGCGGCCGGGCTGTGGGTGCTGTCGGCACTGCGCCGGGTCAAGCGCTCGCAACTCCGGCGCAGTGCGTTCGTCAGCTCAGCCCTGAACAATCTCAGCCAGGGCGTGGTGATGACCGACGTCCGTCAGCGCATCATCTACTGCAACGACCGCTATCTCGAAATCTATGGCCTGGTCCGCGCGGACATTCCCCGCAACATGACCGGGCCGGAACTGCTGGAGGTGCGGCGCAAGCGCGGCGCACTGGATGTCAGCGTCGACGAATTCTATGCCCAGGCCGCCACCGCGGACGGCCTGATCACCGAACTGCCAAACGGCAAATCGGTTCTGGTCAAGTATTTCCGCCTGCCGAATGGCGGGTCGGTCGCGACCCATGAGGATTGCACGGAGCAGCGCAAACTTTCGCGCAAGCTGGCATCGACCACGCAGTTCCTGGAATCGGTGCTCGACAACGTTCCGGTCTGTGTCGCCGCCAAGAACATCGAGGACGGCCGCTATATTTTCGCCAACCGCGCGTTCGAGCGTTTCTCGCGCTTCTCGCGCGACCATATCGTCGGCAAGCGCGCCGACGAGATATTCCAGCCCGAAACCGCACGCACGATCGACACCGCGGACCAGTCGGCGCTGAAGGCGCCGGAAGGCTACCACCGCACCGAGTTCGAGGTCGAGCGCGGCTCCGAGAAGCGTGTCCTCGCATCCAACCGCGTGATCGCGCGCGGTGAGAACAACCAGCCCGAATTCCTGATAGCGCTGTTCGATGACGTCACCGACCGCCGCTCGTTGTCGCGCGAGCTGGAGAGTACCAAGAAGTTCCTCGAACTCGTGGTCGACAACATTCCGGTCTCGCTGATCGTCGAGCGCGTCTCGGACGGAAAATATCTGCTCGCCAACCGCAGCGCCGAAACCATCCTCAACCGCCGCCGCGAGGACGCCACCGGACTGACGGCTGCCGATATCTTCAATCCGCGCGAAGCCAAGCTGATCATCGCGCGTGACGAGGCGGCGATCAAGAAGCGCGGCCTTCTGACCGAGGAACACCCGATCTCGACCAAGGATGGCCTGCGGCTGTTCCTGACCCGCCGCATGACGGTGCTCGATGATGCCGGTGAGCCGCAATATCTGATCAAGACCCATGAGGACGTCACCGATCGCCGTCAGACCGAGTCGCGGATGGCGCACATGGCCTATCATGACGGCCTGACCGATCTGCCGAACCGCGCCGCCTTCCTGCAGGCGCTGGCCCAGATGATCGAGGCCTGCGAGGGTACCGAAGAGGAATTCGCGGTGCTCTGCATCGACCTCGACGGGCTGAAGGAAGTGAACGACGTGTTCGGTCACGCGATGGGCGACAAGGTGCTGACCGAAGTGGCCCAGCGCCTGCAGGACTGCGCCCGCGGCGGCGTGGTGGCCCGGCTCGGCGGCGACGAATTCGGGTTGATCATCGACGGCAAACAGCCCTCCGCGGGCATCGCGCTGGCCGAGCAGGTCGCGATCGCGCTGGCGAAGGAATTCCAGATCGACGGCAAGCCGGTTCGGGCCGGTGCCACCACGGGCATCTCGGTATTTCCGCACAACGGGTCGGACGCGGCAGCCCTGCTCGCCAATTCCGGCGCGGCGCTGTTCCGGGCGAAAGCAAAATCGCGCGGCTCGATCAGCGTCTTCGAGCCCGAGATGGACCAGCAGATCCGCGACCGCCGCGTGCTGCATCAGGACCTCTCGGTCGCGATCAAGAACGGCGAATTGTCGCTGTACTACCAGCCGCAGGCCGCTTCGGGTCCGACGGTTGCCAGCAGCGAAGTGATCGGCTTCGAGGCGCTGGCGCGCTGGATGCATCCGGTACGCGGCTTCGTGTCGCCAGGCGATTTCATTCCGCTGGCGGAAGAAAGCGGCCTGATCGTCGAAATGGGCGAATGGATCCTGCGCGAAGCCTGCCGGGAGGCGGCCTCCTGGCCGGTACCGATGCAGATCGCGGTCAATTTGTCGCCGGCGCAGTTCATGCACGGCGATGTGGTCAGTCTAGTGCATTCGATCCTGCTCGAAACCGGGCTGGCGCCGGATCGGCTCGAGCTCGAAATCACCGAAGGCGTGCTGATCGAGGATTTCGATCGTGGCCTGGCGCTGCTCCGGCGGCTCAAGGCGCTCGGCGTGCGCATCTCGATGGACGATTTCGGCAGCGGCTACTCCTCGCTGAGCTACCTGCAGGCGTTCCCGTTCGACAAGATCAAGATCGACCGCGCCTTCGTCATGCATCTCGGGCGCAATCCGCAATCGGCCGCGATCGTGCGCGCCGTCATCGACCTCGGCCACGGCCTCGAAATGTCGATCGTCGCCGAGGGCGTCGAAACCCAGGAACAGCTCGGCTTCCTGTCGGAAGAGGGCTGCGACGCGGTGCAGGGCTATTTCATCGGCAAACCCCTGCCGATCGGGCAATACGCCGCGCTGGTCGGGCGCAACGTCATCAACGGTATCGAGTCCACGCGCAAGACCGGGTAAAGCCTGCGAGCAGGCTCTTCGCTTTTGTTTGACGCGTTTTCTATCGCAGATAAGTCTACGCAATCTGCGTAAACTTGATTGCTATGCGAACCGGTATCCACTTCACTCGCAAACGCTATCTTGTAGTGCACCTCGGTTCTCGACTGTAAGCGTTGCATGGCGGATTACGATCTTGCGATCATCGGCGGCGGGTTGAACGGCGTTGGCATCGCGCGCGATGCCGCCGGCCGCGGCCTGCGCGTGATCCTGCTGGAGCAGGGCGATCTCGGTGCGGGCGCCTCCTCGGCCTCGCCGCGGCTCGTCCATGGCGATCTGGCGGGGCTGGAGCGGCGTCGCTTCCTTCGCGTCCGCGCGGCATTGGCCGAGCGCGACATTTGGCTCCGGATCGCGCCACATCTGGTGCGCCCGATGCGCTTTGCCATCCCCGCCCACACCGACGAACGCCCGGCCTGGCAGTTGCGGTCATGGCTGTTGCTGTATGACCGGCTGGCCTCGCGCGCGCCGTTGCCGCGCTCCGCCACCGTCGACGTCACCCACCATCCGGTCGGCAACCCGCTGAAGCGGCCGTTCGGAACCGCCTTCGAATATTCCGACTGCGTTGTCGATGATTCCCGCCTGGTGGTGTTGACCGCCGTCGATGCCGCGGCGCGGGGGGCCGCGATCCGCACTGGTGCCCGCTGCACCCGCGCCGAGCGGGGCGAGACCTGGCGGCTGGTGACGATCGATCGTGGCCATCGTCAGGTCGTGACCGCGCGGGCGCTGGTCAACGCCACCGGAGCCTGGACCGCGACCGTCGCCGAGACCGTGCTGCGCCAGCCGCCACCCAAGCTTGCCACGATCCAGATGAGCCAGATCGTCGTCCGCCGCCTGTTCGACACCGACAACGTCTACGTATTCCAGAACAGCGACAGCCGGCTGATTTTCGCCAGCCCCTATGAGCGCGATTTCACCCTGATCGGCACCGTTGGCCATGCCTTTAAGGGCGATCCCGCCATAGTCGCGATGGCGGCCAACGACGTGGCTTATCTTTGCGATGCCGCCAACCGGTATTTTCGCGAGCGGATCGAGCCGTTCGACGTGGTGCGGACGGTTTCCGGCGCCAACCTGGTGCTGAACCCCGCGAACAACCGGGCAGCGTGGGACGGCGCGATGAGCTTCGACCACACTCGCCGCAAGGCGCCGCTGATCACGATCTTCGGCGGCGACGTCACCACCTCGCGGCTGCGCGCCGAAAGGGCCGTCTCCAGGCTGACGCCGTTTTATCCGATGTCGCCGCGCTGGACTGCGACGGCGCCGCTGCCCGGCGGCGATTTTGCCTGGAGCCGCTTCGAGAACGAGGTCGACGAGGTGCGCGCGCGCTGGCGGTTTCTCAGCGAGGATCACGCCCGCCGCCTGGTCGGCGCCTATGGGTCGAACGTCAAGGCGATCCTTGGCGAGGCCAGGGATCGCGGCGATCTCGGCCCGGCGTTTGGGCCTGGACTGACGGGCGCGGAAGTGCGCTACCTCATGAAGCACGAATGGGCGCGCTTCCCGGACGACATTCTGTGGCGGCGCTCCAAGCTCGGCCTGACCATGCCGCCGGCGGACCGCGAGGCGCTGGCGGCGTTCATGGCGACGGTGTCATCGGAGCTGGCATGCGGCGCTCGATAGATCCGACGATGGTCCTTGCCGCCGCGCGGCGGCGATCGAAATGTTCGCCGTTCAACGCCGCGCCTGAACCTCCCGCGACCAGGCCGCGTCACGTGCGGACGGCCTGCGCTCGAGCCGGGTGGAGATCAGCCCGGCGGCCTTCTCGCGGTGTCCACCGCGCAAATACGCCACGATCAGCGTGTCCTCCCACAATTCGCGCTGGGCGTGGCTGCCGCCGATCCGCACCAATTCGGCCATCGCGGGTTCAAGCAGGCGGATCGCGCCGTCATGATCGCCGCCGGTGAAGGCCCGCATGCCGCGGCACATGTCGATGGCCGCGCGGCCCGGCGGCAGTTTACCGTCGGCGGCACGGGCCTCGAGCTGCGCCAGCCGCGTATCCAGCGCCTCGCCGCCGATTGCCGCGGCGGCCAGCGCATGATGCACGTCGGCGAAATGCGCCCCGGCCTGCGGGAAATATTCTTCGCCATAGGCGGCGACATCGCGCCAATGCGGCTCCAGCCCGGATTTGCCGGCCAGCGACAACCGCCACAGCAGCGAAGCGCCGTCGGTGAAAATATTCAGCGGCGGGTAGGGCCGATCGGCCGGCTTGATTTGCTGTTCGTAGATCGCAAGCGCGCCTTCGAGATCGCCCTCGTCGAGCGCGGTCAGCGAGATGTGCCACCACAGATGCCCGTGCAGAAAGCTCTTGCGGTCATGCGCGGGAAGCCACGCGGAAAGAAACTGACGGCCCGCCGCCAGGTCGCCTTGCTCGAACATCGCGTGCGACAGGCCGTGCGCGGCGTTGGCGTTTTCAGCCCGCAACCCCATCGCGCGTTCGCTCAAGGCGCGGCCAGTGGCGAGATTGCCGGCTTCGGTATGCGACCAGCCGAGATAACTCAGGAACCACCAATCCTCGCCGTAATGCCTGGCGACACGATCGCATACCGCAAGCTTGGCGGCGTCGTGGTCGGCGCGGCCTGAAAACGCGTAGAGCCCGAAGGCGCCAAGCAGCATCGACAGTACCAGCGCATCGCGGGGATATTCTTCGAGATGCGCTTCCGCGCCGCTGACGGCCACTTTCGGCTTGCCCTCGATCACGGCAGCCATGATCTCGATATGCCGGCGCTCACGCGCGTCGGCGCTGGCGGCCAGTTGTCGTGCATGGGCGGCCATGTTGCGCGCTTCATTCCCCTGCATATTGAGCTGATGCAGGCGGGCCCGAGCGATATGGGCCAGCGCGAAATCACCATCTTCCCGGATCGCGCGGTCGAAGGCGTCCTCGGCGCCGTGCCAGGCCGACAACATGCAGTCCATGCCGTCGCGATAATGCGCGGCGGCGCGGTCGGAGGTCGTTGTCAGCGGCAGATCATATCGGTCCCGGTTCATTTTCTTGTTCCGTGATGCGCGCGGTGAGTGCCAAGCCTAGCAGAGACATGACCGGCGACAGCGATAATATTGTGACTGTGCGGCGCGAAGCGGTTGAGCCGGTGCCGATCCGCCGCTAGCGTGCGGCAGCGAGGGCTGGCAGGGGACATGACCGAGGAATTGCCGGAAATTACGCCGAAGGCCGATGGGGTCAGGGACCCCGCAAAGCCGGAGCCGCCGCCTCAAGCGGCTGTAAGCCCGGCGCCGCAGTTCGAGCCGGCCGCCGACATGCCGCTGCTGCGCATCGAGGGGGTCGGTAAGACGTTCGGCAGTTTCCGCGCGGTGGACCGACTGTCGCTCGATATCCGCGCCGGGGAATTTTTTGCGCTGCTCGGTCCGAGCGGCTGCGGCAAGACCACGCTGCTGCGCATGCTCGCCGGTTTCGAGACGCCGGACGAGGGCCGCATCCTGCTTGGAGCAAAGGACATCGCGCAGGTGCCGCCGCATCTGCGTCCGGTCAACATGATGTTCCAGAACTACGCGCTGTTTCCGCATCTGTCGGTGCGGGACAACATCGCGTTCGGCCTGAAGCGCGCCGGCATGGCGCGCGACCAGATCGCCACCCGCGTCGCCGAGATGGTTGCGCTGGTCAAGCTCGAAGGCATGGAGAAGCGCAAGCCCGATCAGCTCTCCGGCGGCCAGAAGCAGCGCGTGGCGCTGGCGCGCTCGCTGGCCCGCCGCCCGCAGGTGCTGCTGCTCGACGAGCCGCTGGCTGCGCTCGACAAAAAGCTGCGCGAGAGCACGCAGCTCGAATTGATGGACCTGCAGCGCCGGCTCGGCATGACCTTCATCATCGTCACCCACGACCAGGAAGAGGCGATGACGATGGCGGGCCGGATCGGCGTGATGGATGCCGGCCGCCTCGAACAGGTCGCCACCCCGCGCGAACTCTACGAGGCACCGCATTCGCGCTGGATCGCGGAGTTCATCGGCGACGTCAATCTGTTCGATGGCGAGGTTGGCTGGCGCGAAAATAACCGGCTGCTGGTCACGACCAAGGAGGGTGTCACGCTTGCGGTCACCGAGCCGCGCCAGCGGGTTACCAAGACCACGGTCTGTGTCGCGATCCGCCCCGAGAAGGTGAAACTGTCGCGCCGCGCCCCGGTGTCGGATGCGGCCAATACACATGCGATCAACCGGCTCGAGGGCGTGGTGACAGATGTCAGCTATCTCGGCGGGCTCACCGCGTACAAGGTCAAGCTGGAATCCGGCGCGGTGGTGCGCGCATCGATGGCCAATACCGCGCGGCTCGACATGGATGCCTATCTCGCGGGCCAGCGCGTGGTGGCGTGGTTCACGCCTGACGACTGCATGGTGCTGGAACAATGAGCGCGCGCCCCATCTTCGCCCGCCCGGCGCGGCTGGCTGCGATCGCGCCCTATCTGTGGATGGTGCTGTTCTTCCTGGTGCCGTTCGGCTTCGTGCTCAAAATAAGCCTGTCGCAGACCGCGATCGCACAGCCGCCCTATGTGCCGCTGTTCGACCTCACCGAAGGCTGGGCCGCGATCAAGGCGGCGTTTGGGCAATTGTCGCTGGATAATTTCAAGCTGTTGATTTCGGACAGTCTCTACATCTCGTCCTACCTGCGCAGCATCTTCGTCGCGGTGACCTCGACGGCGATCCTGCTGCTGATCGGCTACCCGATCGCTTATGGCATGGCGCGGCTGCCGCAGCGCTGGCAACCGATCGCGATGATGCTGGTCATCGTGCCGTTCTGGACCTCGTTCCTGATCCGGATCTATGCCTGGATCAATATCCTGCAGCATGACGGCCTGCTCAATAAGGTGCTGCTGGGGCTGCATATCGTATCAACGCCCGTGGTGTGGCTGTCGACCGACAGCGCGATGTATATCGGTATCGTCTATTCCTATCTGCCGTTCATGATCCTGCCGCTGTACGCCACGCTCGCCAAAATGGACGGCGCGCTCATCGAGGCGGCGTCCGATCTCGGCGCTTCGCCGGGACGCGCGTTCTGGCTGGTGACGTTTCCGCTGTCGCTGCCCGGCGTCGGCGCCGGTGCGCTGCTGTGCTTCATCCCGATCGTCGGCGAATTCGTGATCCCCGACCTGCTGGCGGGTTCCGGTTCGATGATGATCGGGCAGACGCTGTGGCTCGAATTTTTCACCAACAAGGACTGGCCGGTTGCTTCCGCTGCCGCCGTCGCGCTGCTGCTGCTGTTGATACCGCCGCTGCTGCTCTATGACCGGCTGCAGCGCCGCACGCTGCGGGGAGGGGGCTGATGGCGCGCCAGGTGAACCGGATTTCGCCGTTCAACATCACCTCGCTGGCGCTGGGGCTGGCGTTTCTCTATCTGCCGATCGTCATTCTCGTCATCTACTCGTTCAACGCCTCGCGGCTGGTGACGGTGTGGGGCGGCTGGTCGCTGCGCTGGTACACTGAGTTCTTCAACGACCGCGCCATGCTGGACGCGGCCTGGATGAGCCTGCGCGTCGCCGCGGTGTCGGCGACGGTGGCAACCCTGCTCGGCACACTCGCCGCGATCGGGCTGGCGCGCGGCGAACGCTTCAAGGGGCGCTCGCTGTTCTCAGGCATGCTCTATGCGCCGCTGGTGATGCCGGAAGTGATCTCGGGCCTGTCGCTGTTGCTGCTGTTCGTGGCGCTCAACGCCGAGCGCGGCTTCTGGACCGTAACCATCGCGCACACGACGTTGACGATGTGCTTCGTCACCGTGGTGGTGCAGTCGCGCCTCGCCTCCATCGACCGCAGCCTCGAGGAAGCCGCGATGGATCTCGGCTGCGATCCGGTGAAGGCATTTTTGTCCGTGACGCTGCCGCTGATCGTTCCGGCAATCGTTGCCGGCTGGATGCTGGCGTTCACGCTGTCGCTCGACGACGTCGTGATCGCGAGTTTTACGACGGGCCCGGGTTCGGCGACGTTGCCGATCCGGATCTATTCCGAAGTGCGGCTCGGGGTGAAGCCACAGATCAACGCGATCTGCACCATGGTGATCGCGCTGATTGCTGTCGTGATCGTGATTGCGTCTTTCGCCTCGAAGCTTTCGAGTTCGCAAGGCGAGAGCGCGGCGCCTCTGTAGCTTTTCGTCATTGCGAGCGAAGCGAAGCAATCCATCTCGGCCGCGCCGCAAGGTATGGATTGCTTCGTCGCTGCGCTCCTCGCAATGACGGAAGCGAGGCTTTACGACTTCACCGCACCCGCCGTCAGCCCGCCCACCATATACCGCTTGAACGCGTAGTAGATCGCGGCCGGCGGCAGCGCGTAGATGAAGCCGGTGGTCATCAGCAATTCCCAGGGCGAATCGTCCGCGGCGAGGAAGTTGCCGAGCGCCACGGGCAGCGTGATTTCGGTGTCCTTGGAGAGCAGCAGGAACGCGTAGAGATATTCGTTCCAGGCGAGCAGGATCGCGTAAGTGCCGATCGCCACCAGCGACGGCATCATCAGCGGCACGTAGACCAGCCTGAACAGCTGCGGGATGGTCGCGCCGTCCATGACGGCGGCTTCGTCGAGTTCGACCGGCAGCTTGTCGGAAGCCTGCTTCAGCACCCAGATCGCGTAGGGGGAGGCGATCGTCACCATCGCCAGAATCAGCGACCAGTGATTGTTGAGCAGGCCGTAATTGCCCATCGTCCGGTACATCGGCACGGCGAGGAACGCCGCCGGGATGAAATAGGTGAACAGCGCCAGATTCATCACCCACCGCCCGCCGGGCACCTTGAGCCGCGAGATCGCAAACGCCGCCGCGGTCGCGATCAGCAGCGTCAGCGCGCCGGCGGCCAGCGCGATCACGATCGAATTCCAGAACTGGATCCAGAAGTCCCGCAGGAAGTAATGCTCCTGATGGAACACGATGCGGAAATTATTCAGTGTCGGATGCGCCGGCCAGAGTTTTCCGGAGAACGCATCCTCCTTCGGCGAGATCGCGAACAGGAACATGTGGTAGATCGGGATCATGGTCCAGAGGAACACGGGAATCCCGATCAGCAGGAGGCGGGCTTCGACGCCGACTTCGCGCCAGGTTGGAAGCTTTGGCGTTGGCAGTTTCATCGCGACAACCGTTTCATCATGAAATAGATCAGCGGCAGCACGAACGGCAGCGCGCAGACGATGGACGCCATCGCCAGGCTGAGCTGATCGAGCCGCAGATAGCGAATCCCCAGGGTCGCCAGCACATGGGTGAGATCGGCGGGGCCGCCGCCGGTCAGCAGATACACGCTGTTGAAGTCGCCCAGCGTCCAGATCATCGAGAGCAGGGTGCAGGTCAGATACAGCGCCTGCATCGATGGCCAGGTGATGAAGCGGAACTTCTGCGTCCGGCTCGCGCCGTCGACTTCGGCCGCCTCGTAAAGATCGTGCGAGATCGCAAGCCGCCCGGTCATCAGGATCAGCGTCCAGAACGGCAGCGATTTCCAGATGTGCACGCCGATCGCCATGGAAAGCGCCACGGCGGGGTCATTGAGCCAGTTCGGGCCGTCATCGCCGGTGAGTTTGAAGATCAGCGTATTGACCACGCCCCATTCGGGGTTGAACATGAAGCGTACGGAGAGAATGGTCGGGATCGAAGGCACCGCCCAGGGCAGGATGAACAGCACCGACAGCCATTTGATCCAGGGGCGCTGCTGGGCGAAGAAGCCGGACAGGAGCAGCGCGATCATCATTTTGAGGTTGATGCCGACCAGGAGAAAGATCAGCGTATTGACCGCGGCGCGCGCGAAGATCGGATCGTGATAGAGCGCGACATAGCTCGCCGGATGACGCGCCAGCCACAGCCCGTACCCGACCGGGTAGACCACGAAGGCCAGAAACACCAGCAGGTAGGGCGCCACCAGCACGATGCCCCAGACCTGCGTGGTGGTCAGCCGGGCCGACAGCGGCGGGCCTGGCATCGCCTGATCGCCCGAGATCGTAATCGCCATATTCAGTTACTCTTGTCAGCCATGCCGGCCGCAATGCGCGGCCGGTGTTGGTTGGTACACCTCTCCCCGCTTGCGGGGAGAGGTCGCCGCGCTCTTGCGCGGCGGGTGAGGGGGTACTGGACTCTCAACGAGCGTCACTCGTGGAGAGAGCCCCTCACCCCGCAAGAGCGGGGCGAGGGAGAAGCAAGATCAACCCGCGATTTGCTTGAGGCGGGCGATCAGTTCGTCGACGGCCTTGTCGACGGGAACCTTCTCGCTCACCACCCGGTTCATCGCCTTGGCCCAGACGTTCTCGTTGTTCAGGATCGTGAACTTCCAGTTCTTGGTGAAGTCGAACGGCGTGGTGCCGCCAGTGAACTGAGTGTAGACGGCTTTGCGATGCCGGTCAGCCTGCCAGAACGGGCTCTGCTGGCTTGCGGTCGTCACCGGGAACCAGCGGCCGAGCGCGCCTTCGATATAGGGCCGAAGGTTTTCCTCCTGCAGCAGGAACTTGATGAACTCCTTGCCCTCGGCCTTGTTCTTGGCCGCGGTGAACATCAGCCCGGTCTTGACGTCGGAGCGGTACTTGATCGGCGTGCCGTCCGGCTTGTTGGGGAACGAGGCGGTGATGATGGTCTCGTCGTAGTTCTTCTTGCCGAGCGCCCGCTGTTCCGGCGTCAGCGCCGGGTTGTTGGCGTCGTCGAGCCATTTTGCCGCGATCGAGATCGTGAAGTTGTGCGTCATCACGATGGTCTTGTTGTGGAACGCGACGTTGTTGTCCGGATCCTTCCAGGTGGTGGAGGAGGGCGGCGAGCAGCCCCTGGTGTAGGTGTCGGTGTAGTCCTTCACCGCCTTGATCAGGTTTTCGCGCACCTTGGGATCGTCGACCAGAAGCTTGCCGTCGTCATCGACCAGCTTGACGTTGTAGGCGTCCATGAAGGTGTAGAACGACTGGAACGAGTCGGTGGATTCCACGCCCATCGGCTGGCCGACGGCGTAGATGCGCTGGCCGGTGGCCTTGCGGATGGCGGGTTGCACCTTGTCGCACCAGAACGACCAGTAATCTTCCCATTTGGTCGGAATGTCGCTTTGCTTGAAGCCGGCCTGCTCCAGCATGTCGCTCCAGATCTGGACGTGCATGCTCTGCTGCTTCAGCGGATAGCCGTAATAGGCCTTTTTCTTGGCCACATCGTTGTAGAGCAGCGCGGTCTCCAGCGTGTTCGGCGCGAACGCCGACTTCATCGGCAGCAGAATGTCGCCGAGGTCCTCGAGCTTGCCCTCAAAGGCCCATTTGCCCTGCGCCTGCACATCGTAGCTGTCGGAATAGGCGACGTCAGGCACGGTGCCGGAATCCAGCGCCGCCACCGTCTTCGGGATCATGTCCTGAATGGCGTATTGCGACAGTTCTACCTTGATGCCGGTCTTGGCCTCGAACTTCTTGATCGCCTCGAGCAGCGCGTCGTCCTCGGACTTGTAGAAGCCCTTGCCGAACCAGACGGTAATGGTTTTTTGCTGGGCCATCGCAGGCGCTGTGGCGTAAAACAGCCCTACAGCCGCGACCGCGAGTGAAACTGCACCAATTCCCTTGAATCTCACGTTGTTCTCCCTGAATTTTGCCGGGGTTTTTTGACCGGTTGGATTAGTGATAGCGCAACCAAACGGCGCGATCTAGATGGCGCGTTGCAAACTTTCTGTTGGGGAGGGTGTTCCAAAGAGGTCCGTCTTCGCAACGACGTCGTTTCAGTCTTGTCGTCCCGGCCTGACGCGCAATCGCGTACAGGCGCCGCCCTCCATCTTGATTGTGAGAGGGATTGAAGTTCCAGCCAAATCCAACTTCGGCATCGCCCCATACAACATGTGCATCGGCGGCTATGGGATACCGGCTTTGCATGCGCAATTGCCCAGTTGGGCCGAGGTGACACAGTTTCGCATTCTCGCGGCTTGATAAGCCCGAGCTTTGCCAGAAATTCCTTGCCCTCGAAGACAGAGGGCGCAGGGAATGCCGGATGCGCGCTGCACCCGCGGTCTCATGTGCGATTGTGCATAAGAATGCTGCA
>NZ_JAFCLY010000074.1:0-23826 GCF_018130185.1 Bradyrhizobium sp. AUGA SZCCT0182
TCAATGCACCAAGGCTTGCGACCCTCACGACGTGAGCCAGCTCTGATCTGACTTCGCCGAGCGCCATTTCCGCGAGGCGTCGCTTCGTGATATCCTGAACAGCACCAATGTATTCTAACTGATCATGTTGGTTTCGGGTCGCGTGAGCGACGAGGTGCAGATACTTCACCGAATGGTCCGGCATCTGGAGTCTGTGTTCGTACTCGAAACCGTCAGCTGCACTGTTCGCCCGGTTCATCATGTCGCGCAACAGGTGCACGTCTTCTGGGTGAACGCGAGTGGCAATCAGTTCGGGCGTTACAGGAACCGCCTGATCAAATTCGAAAATACGATAAACTTGATCAGACCACATAATGTCGCCTGTCGCCAAACACCATGAGAAACTGCCCGTACGACTGAGGCGTTGCCCTTCGCTGAGAAACGCCTCACTTCGCCGCAGTTCTTCTTCCCATTGTTTTCGCTCGGTGATGTCACGCAGATAGCCCGTAAATGACGGCGGGCCGTCCAGCGGGATACGGGAGATTGCTAACTCCACGGGAAACTCGCTGCCGTTGGCGCGGATCGCTGTCATCTCGACGCGCCTTCCGAGGACTTTCGCCTCACCGGTCACCAAGTGGCGGGTTAACCCATGATGGTGTTTCTCCCGCATTGAAGGCGGGACGATAATGGCGGCCAGATCTTTGCCAAGGACGTCGTCCCGGCGATAGCCGAAGGTTTGCTCGGCAGCCGGGTTGAACTCAGTGATAGATCCCTCGTGATCGATCGTAATGATACAGTCGAGCGCTGAATTCAGGATCGCTGTCTTTCGCGCCTCACTTTGCTTAACCGCGCTAATGCGCTGCCCAAGTAGCCACTGGTATGGCGGCAGACCAGTAGAAATCCGAAACGCGCGAGAGAATTGGCTGACCGAGAGGCCAAACTCGGCCGCGATCTTTCGCAATGAAAGTTTCCCGTTGAGCTCGGACTCAATCCTTTCGCAGGCGCGCTTCACCTGCCTTGGGGCGAGACCGCCTCGGGCGGGGCCGAGGATGGGCGACTTGATGTTCGCATCGGATCCAACCATGTCTTACTCCCCACAGAGAGAAGCCCGTTTATCTGTTCGCCTGCAGCCAATCCTTGGGCAGGGGCTTAAGAATTCTTAAGCGAAGCGGCCGCCTCAGAACGGCGGTGCACGGGGAACCGGCACAGCGCCTTGCACCGCCGCCTGTTGTCAGCAAAGCTGCTAAGCATTCAATCTCGGGGCGAAATGCGCGGACGGGTCCGCAATCTGGCCGACACGGGCTAGTCGTGGGAACCGTCGACACGGGTGGGAGCTTGGCTTAACGGTGTTTGATACCGCTTTCGAGCTTCAATTGTACGCGGCGTGAGCAGTCCCCACCAAGAGTTCAGGATGTCCGGAGTAGTTCCAAATCTGATCTACGCCTGCAAGCCATGGGAGGTCGATCTCGGCCGACGTGAGCTTCGGTCGTGCCGTGCGCCCATAGCCCTCGGCAACCGTGCGTTTGAGATCGTCGAGGTCCTGATCCGGGCGGGCGGTCAGCTCGTCACCAAAGATGATCTGATGGAGCGCATCTGGCCAGGCGCCATCGTCGGGGACAATACGCTTCAAGTTCACATATCCGCTGTCCGCAAGGCGCTCGGCAGGGATCGTGGCATGTTGAAGACGTCACACGGTCGGGGGTACCGACTGGTCGGAGATTGGACCGTTCGGCACGGCGAGACGACCGAGGCGACGCCCCTGCCCCGCCCCCAATCCGCAGAGCGCCCGTCCACCAAATTCCCAGTGATCGTCAGCCAGCTCGTCGGCCGGTCGACGGCGGTGCAGCACGTGCGTGACCTCGTCTCCGCCTATCGCGTGGTGACCTTGACCGGACCGGGGGGGATCGGAAAGACGGTGCTTGCTGTTAAGGCCGCCCGCGGTTTGCTCACCGACTTCGAGAATGGCGCGTGGCTCGTCGAACTGGCGTCGCTTTCCGACGCCGCTCTCGCGCCGTCCGCGGTGGCCGGCGTGCTGGAACTGAAGCTCGGCGGCGAGCGGGTCACGGCGGAGTCGCTCGCGCACGGCATCGGCGACAGGCAACTCTTACTCGTGCTCGATAATTGCGAGCATCTGATCGACGCGGTGGCCAACCTGGTAGAGGCCATGGTGCGCTTGTGCCCGCGCGTCACGGTTCTGACGACCAGCCGCGAAGTCATGCGGATCCAAGGTGAGGCCGTCTACCGCGTGCCGGCGCTCGACGTGCCCGCGCTTGACCAAGAGGCACCCGACATCATCTTCGGCCACAGTGCCGTGGAGCTGTTCATCACCCGGGCAAAGGCACTGGACACCGATTTTTCGCCACAGCCAGAGGATCTTCTGTCGATCGCCGAGATCTGCCGACACCTCGACGGCATTCCGCTCGCCATCGAGTTTGCTGCGGCGCGCGCAGCCTTTGTCGGAACCGAACAGGTGGCTGCCGGCCTGCGCAATCGCTTTGCGCTGCTGACCAGTGGACGTCGCACCGCGATCCCGCGGCATCGAACCTTGCGCGCCGCGCTTGACTGGAGCTACGAGCTACTCTCGGAGGAAGAGCAACGCCTGCTGCGTCGCCTTGCAGTCTTCCCAGCGGGATTTACGTTCGAGGCCGCCGAGGCCGTGGGCGTTATAGGCCGATCCGGTCAGTCGATCGTCGAGGAGTTGTCCAGCCTTGTGTCCAAGTCGCTCTGCGAGCGCGTCAATTCGACGCCGCCAATGCGATGGCGCCTGCTCGAGACGATACGCGCGTACGCGCTGGAGAAGCTCACCCAACATGGTGAGTATCCGGGCGCCGCGCGGTGCCATGCCGAATATCTCCAGGATCTCGTTTCTCCAATAGCGGCCGGCGCGAAAGCGTGGCTCAGTCGCGATGATGTAGCGCGCTGCTGTCGCGAACTCGACAATGTCCGCGCTGCGCTCGACTGGACGTTCTCGCCCGGTGGCGATGCCGAAATCGGCGCGAAGCTTACAGCTGCGTTCGCGCCCATCTGGCAGATGTTGTCGCTGATGGGAGAGTGTCGCGACCGTGTCGAAAGCATGCTGGCGACGCGGTCGCCTGGCCTCCAGTTGAGCCAGGCGACGGAGTTTCGCATGTGGATTGCCTACGAAGAGGCGCTCACAATGACATTTGCGCCGGTCGAGCGCACTCGCGCTGCGCTCATGAAGGCGATAGATCTCGCTGCGGACATCGATGACCTGGATTTACAGGCAGGCCTACTCTACTTGCAATGGTCCCTCGAGTTCACGTCTGGCCACCATAAAGCCGCACTGACTGCCGCTCAGCACCTTGCCGCCGTCACAACACGCGGCGGCGATACCATGAAGTTAGTAGGCGACCGCATTTTCGGCGCCTCTCTGCTCTTTGCAGGCAAGTTGACCGACGCACAAGACTACCTCCAGCGCGTGGTCGACTTCTATGTCGCTCCCTCGGACGGGCATCACTCGATGCTGTTCCGCCGCGACCCGCAAGTGTTAGCGCGCGTGAGACTAGCGCGCGTGCTCAGCCTTCGTGGCTACATAGATCGAGCCTACGCGGAGGCCCGGTCCAGCTTCGAGATGGCTCAATCGTCCGGCGCGGGAATCACCGTCTGCTGGGTCGTGCACGATGCGTTGTGCCCGATCGCGCTGATGACGGGTGATCTTGCAGCCGCCGAACGCGCTATCGCGGCGATGAGCGACTGGGCGGCACGCCTCGATGCAACTCTGTGGAAGATGATGGCGACCTGCTGGAAAGGACAGCTGCTGATCGAACGTGGTGAATTCGGTCGAGGCGTTGAGTTGATATCGCAGACATTGGAAGCCTGCGAGCGGTCAGGTTGGCAGATGCACTATGTCCAGTTCCTCAGTTGTCTTGCAGAAGGCTTGGCCGGGCTTGGTCGTCTTGAGGAGGCTGGCTCGACTTTGCAGCGTGCAATCGCGTGGGCAGGCAAAAACGAAGAGGGTTGGTACAAGGCGGAGCTTATGCGTATGAAGGGCGAATTAATGCTGCGGTCGAAAACTTCGCCCGCTATCGAGGCGGAAGAGTGCTTTCGGATAGCAAACGAAATCGCTCGTGAGCAGGGCGCCTTGTTTTGGGAGCTGCGGATTGCCCTTAGCCGTGCCCAGTTATGCGCGGCCGAGGGTCACCATGACGAGGTGAGGCGCACTTTGGCGCGAGTCTATAATCGCTTTACCGAAGGGTTCGATGCGCCAGATTTGCGCGCGGCAAGAGCGCTGCTAAATGGGCCATCGGCATAGCGTGGTCCTGCCGCACCGACCTTGTCAGGTTCGAGCTACGTGCACCGTTCCGTGCTTATCGTCAGCATTCCGCCAGCAACCCCGCGGCAGGGGTTATACGCCAGGTAAGTCAGCTTCGCAGCCAACTACGGACGGTAGAATCCGGCTTCGTCCAAAACTCACCCGGGTTCTCGAAACTAGGATGTCTTGTGTATTTGGCCACTCTTACCTGGGTACGTTTAGAAGACTAGGGAGTTGACGAACCGTCGCCTACGGCAGCCAACAGTTCCATAACCGCTCATTACGCGAACGCCGCTGAATGTTGACTCGATCATTTGAAACCCATATAAGCGCTTCTATGCTGTTCAAACGAAACCAAGTCGAGGAGGCTATTTCCCGAGCCATTGGCGAGAGTTCTGCCGAGCCAAGCGCGACCCTAAAGGCGCGACTGAAGCGGCTCTTGGACGTTGACCGCAAACTAGCGACCGGCGCGGGTCCACGATTTGCGTTTTGTGCCAAGGCGCCTGAAGGAAAAGGCGCAATAACTCTGTTTTCCTTCGCAGATGCGTGCGCCCTTTTTATCGGTATGCGCATGCTGGAGCACGGATGGCCGCAGAACTTCGTTGTATCGAGCCTACGGCCGGTGCGCGCAGATCTGTCTCGTCGCCACGAAGCAATTTTGCGTCGGCCGGTCCAGCTACGAAAAACGCCGCCCGAAGGTGGAGAAGTGGAGTTTGGAGGACCTACGTCCGATTTTTTGTTAGTCGTGTCCGATATGCGGGCAGCACGCAACAAGTCGTCTGAACCGTACCTTCGTTTGTTCGATAGTGAGACAGAGGCCTTTAAGTTTCAATTGGAAGAGGCCGGTAGATCTTGCTCGTGGTTTTCTCTCGAAGGCCCTGCACGGATCTTACACCAGCAGCTGTCGACCTCCCTCCCCCGCAAGCGCGGTCGCGCATCCTAGTCGATAAACCAGGACAACTTTCATGAAGCTACGTCCAATTGAAGCGTCGTTGCAGGTTGCAAATAGGGCTACAATCAAGACGGAACGGCATGAGTATCATCCGTCTGTGGAGATGCGGTCGCCCTCATCGCTGAAACCCTCCGAACGAAACGCTCGCATCCACTCGAAAAAACAGGTTCGCCAGATTGCGGGTAGCCTAACAGCGTTCAGGTTTATCGTCCCGGTGCTAGTCGACGAAAACGACGTCGTCATTGCAGGTCACGGCCGCCTCGCGGCCGCAATATTGCTCGGACTGACCAAAGTACCAGTGATTGCCGTAACGCACCTCAACGATGCGGAGAAACGGGCACTGGCATTAGCTGACAATAAGATTGCGGCGAATGCCGGTTGGGACCGAGCAAAGGCTGCAGCCGAACTCAGCGCTCTCATCGTTCCTCTATCCGAGATAGAGCTGGATATCTCCATTACCGGTTTCGACACTCCTGAAATAGACGGGCTAGCCGCTGATTTCGTGGACTCGGAAGGCGATCCAGCCGACAGCGTGCCGTCATTGAGCGAAGGAGCAGCAACGGCGGAGATAGGTGATCTTTGGCACTTGGGCGATCATCGACTCTACTGTGGCGATGCCTGCGACTACGACTGTTTGGCTAGATTAATGGGTAATGCTCGCGCGTCGATGCTCTTTTCGGACCCTCCATACAATCTAAGAATTAAAGCCATCGTCGGCCGGGGGTCGATAAAACACCGCGAGTTTCTGTCCGGATCGGGCGAGATGTCCGACGCGCAGTTCGATGCATTCTCCAGGAAATGGATGTCATCTGCCGCGAGGTTCTGTGCAGATGGCTCCCTAGCCTACATCTGCATGGATTGGCGTCATCTCACCCAGGTCCAGCTCGTGGGCAATGAGATCTTCACCGAATTGAAGAACATTATCGTCTGGGTCAAAAACAACGCGGGCCAGGGCTCGCTCTACCGATCGCAGCACGAGTTCATCTTACTGTTCAAGAATGGCACCGGCCAGCACCAGAACAACATCGAACTTGGTCGGCACGGCCGGAATCGCTCGAACGTGTGGTCCTATCCCGGTGCGAATTCGTTTCGTTCGGGCCGCTTGGCCGACCTAGCGGCGCATCCGACCGTAAAGCCTGTCGCGCTGGTCGCAGACGCGATACGCGACTGTTCGCCGCGTAGGGGTATTATCCTCGATCCATTCATGGGCTCGGGTACGACGATCCTAGCCGCCGAGAAGGTAGGCCGTCGAGCCTACGGGATCGAGATTGATCCACAATATGTCGATGTCGCCATTCGTCGATGGCAGGATTTTACAGGACGCGACGCGGTCCTTGAGACCGGTGAAACCTACGACGAAATCGTCGGGCAAAGAGCGGCAGTCAGGGGCCGCAAGAGAAGACGCGAACGCCTATAGAGCCGCGCGCCTCCGACGAAAGCTTTCACTCATTCTCCGCCCAGATACTTGGAAGCTCGATGACCAGGAATACAACAACACCAGGCGAACCGCCTCGAAAGCGCAAAATAAAGCGACTTCGGCTTCGGCTAGATGACGAACATGCCGTGGGTTACGGAAAGCCACCGCGTGCAACGCGCTTCAAGCCCGGCCAGAGCGGCAATCCGAAGGGGCGGCCGAGAGGCTCAAAAAACGAATCGACGATCCTGAGGGAAATGCTCAGTGAGAAACTGTCTCTGAGGCAACCGAACGGGCGGATAAAGAAGATACCGGCTCTGGAAGGGATACATCGCAAACAACTCGAACTCGCGTTGAAGGGCGATGTGAAAAGCGCGGCATTTGTCCTCAACAGGTTCGCCGCATTGGTCTCCGGGGAGTTCCACGGCGAAGAACTAAATGCAGACGACATAGCGGTGTTGGACGCGTTTGCGCGCAGAGTACAGGGGAAGAACAATGGCAGTCAGTGAACTTCAGATGCTCAGATATGCCCTTGAGCACGACTTTATGTCGTTTACGGAGCGGGGTGTACGTGAGATCACTCAAGGTGGGTCATTCCAGCACAACTGGCATCTCGACGCGATTGCGTGGGTGTTGATGAAGGTGATGTCTGGGGAGATCAAACGGCTGATCATCAACCTTCCTCCGCGATCCTTGAAGTCTCTGATGACCTCCGTTCTTTTTCCGGCTTTCTGGCTTGGACACGATCCCCGGAAGAAGATCTTCGGCATCAGCTACGGCACAGACCTCGCAGCAAAGCATGCTCGGGACGCCGAATTGGTGATGCGTTCGAACTGGTATCGAAAGACATTCCCCGGTACCCGCATTTCACGGATCGCCGATTCGGTAATCTACACGGACAAGCGGGGTTTGCGTAAAGCCACCTCGATCGGCGCGGCTCTGACGGGCTTTGGTGGCGATTGCTTCATTATCGACGATCCGCTGAAACCTATCGACGCTCAGTCTGAGCCGATTCGCAACTCCGCTAATGAATGGATATCTCACACCTTGATTTCGCGGCTGGACGATAAGGCCAAGGGGTCGATCATTGTTGTTATGCAGCGCGTCCACCAACATGATCTAACAGGCTACCTAACAGAGAATTTTCCAGAAACCTGGACAATCCTGAACTTGCCGGCAATCGCCTCCGAAGATGAGCGCGTCCAGATCGGGCCCAATAGCTTTCATTTCAGGCAGGCTGGTGAGGCTCTCCACCCCGAACGGGAATCGCTTGAAGTCCTCGAGGGTCTTAGGCGGGAATTAGGGTCCGATCACTTTGCAGCCCAATACCAGCAATCTCCGGTCCCACCCGGAGGAGCCATGGTCAGGCGCGAGTGGCTTCAATACTGGGATGTACTCCCTGACCTAAAGTATCCAGCGAAGGTATTTCAAAGCTGGGATACAGCGGTAAAGAATGGAGCACAGAACGATTTTTCGGTGTGCACTACCTGGCTCCGGCTAGACAAGAAATTCTACCTTATGGATTTGGTGCGAGGGCGGTTCGAATATCCCCGTCTGAAGGAAACTGCGATCAGGTTGGCTGAAAAGTACAAGCCGAATACGATCTTGATCGAGGATGCTTCCACCGGCAGTCCTCTTGCACAAGAGCTTCGTCAGGCGGGAGTTTATGCCGTTCACCTCATCCCGGTTGAGCGTGACAAGCAAGCTCGGCTGTACGCCCAGCAGGACAAATTCGAGAAGGGGCTTGTTTTCTTCCCAAGACAGGCTCCCTATCTTCGAGAATTGGAGGCCGAGTTGCTTTCGTTTCCGCAGAGCAAATTTGATGATCAAGTAGACAGCATCACACAGGCACTAGCGTCACAGACTTCCAAATATAGGTATGACACTTCTCTTGCTTGGGTAGGATAGGCGTATTGCGAGAGCTCGCTCGATCGCCTCCGTCCTTTGCCGCCAAATACGAAGCCGGCGAACGGCTGAACGTACCCGACTTCGTCGCGCTCGTCTGCGCCATCGGGTGCGACCGGTCAGGTTGCTCCGCAGTTTCGTAGTTGGCAATTCAGCCCAAGGGCCGTAACAACTCGTCAACAAAGGCCCGCTTCCAGGGGGGCCCGTCTGTTGCGATCACATCGTGATCCGGCGGGCCAAATCTTCGCCACAAGATTATCCGCTAATCCTCTCGACTTCCGGCGCTGTTGGAGCGCTACTGACGGTCATCAATGACGCGGTTCAGCATGGTGCGATCTGATGAGCCGCATCGCGCGAGACTGACCGCGCCGCCCCCCGGCTCTCGCCCTGCCTCCGACGGGGCCTGTCTCAGTGGCAGCACATGATGCTGTCGTTGATGGTGGGAGAGACGAATGGCCAAAGCCAAGTCCAAGAGATTGAAGGCAGCGAAGACCACTCGCAATAAACGCGGGCGTCAGGCCGCAAGCAAGCCTGTGAAGAAGCGAGCTTCTAAGGCGCGCAGCCGCTCCCGAGCGGCGTCCAAGCAGGAAAAGGTCCTTAGCCTGCTTCGGCAGCCCAAGGGCGCAGCGATTGACGTCATCGTCAAGGCGACCGGTTGGCAGCCCCACTCGGTGCGCGGCTTCTTCTCAGGCGTCGTGAAGAAGAAGCTCAAGCTGGCGCTCACGTCAGAAACGATCGGCGACCGGCGATTCTATCGCATCGCAAAATCCGGAGCTGCGGCATGAAGCGGCCGTGGCCGGCAGGCGCCAAAGTGAACGCCGAAGTCGAGGCCGAGTTGGAGCGCCTGCCGGCCACGCCCATCGTCGCACTGCGGAAGCGGTATAGGGAATTGTTTAAGGCCGAACCGCCCAAGGCGTTCGGCCCGGACCTCCTGAGGCGCAGCATCGCCCACCGCATTCAGGAAAAGGCCTATGGCGGCCTCCCCGCCGCGGCCCAGCGTCTCCTGGATCAATTCATCAAGGCCACAGCGGCCAAACCCGATGCTCGCCTGGAACTACCCCGGCGGATCAAGCCGGGTTCCGAGTTGGTCCGGACCTGGAATCGGCGGACGTATCGGGTTCGGGTGCTGGATAAAGGCTTTGCCTACGAGGGCAAAACCTTCGCCAGCCTGTCTGAGATTGCGACCGCGATCACCGGCACGAGATGGAACGGTCCACGATTCTTCGGACTGAGATCTGCTGGCGCCGCGGTTGGGGGCGACGGCCATGCCGGTTGAATCGGCTAGACCACTCCGCTGCGCAATCTACACTCGTAAATCGACCGAACACGGGTTGGAACAAGAGTTCAATTCCCTCCACGCTCAACGAGAGGCCTGTGAGGCTTACATTAAGAGCCAAGCCTCACAGGGCTGGCGGCTTCTGCCGCAGCAGTATAACGATCCCGCTTATTCCGGCGGCAATCTTGACCGCCCCGCCCTTAAGAAGCTGCTTGCGGATATCATAGCCGGCAAAGTCGACGTGGTGGTGGTCTACAAGATTGACCGCCTAACCCGGTCCCTGGCCGATTTTGCAAAACTCGTCGAAACCTTTGACTCACGCTCTATTTCGTTTGTGGCGGTAACGCAGCAGTTTAACACGACCACGTCGATGGGACGATTAACTCTCAACGTCCTTTTGTCGTTCGCTCAGTTCGAGCGGGAGCTTGCTTCCGAGCGAGTGAGGGACAAGGTCGCCGCCTCCCGCAAAAAGGGCAAATGGACGGGCGGCACCGTTCCGCTTGGCTATGAGGCCAAGCACAAAAAGCTCGTCATCAACAAGAACGAAGCTCAGACCGTTCGGACCATCTTCCAGCTTTATCTTGAATTACGATCGTTCGGCAGGCTCGTTGCCGAACTGGACAGAAGGCGCATCGTCACCAAGCGACGCAGTACCAAAGTTGCCAAGTATCAGGGCGGCATTCCCTTCACTTACGGTCCCCTCGCCTATTTTCTCAAAAATCGCATCTACCTCGGAGAGACCCACCACGGCGGCAAGTGGTTCAAGGGAGAGCACGCAGCAATCCTCGACCGAGCCACCTTTGATCAGGTCCAGGATTTGCTCAAGGTGAACAACGTCAGGCGCGGTACGAAATTCTCGGAGAGTGGCGCCTTGCTAAAAGGCAAGCTTTTCGATGACAAGGACAACCGGATGGGGCCAACGTTTTCGAGCAAGAACGGCGTCCGCTATCGCTTCTACATCAGCACCGCCTTGCGCGGTCGGAAACACAAAGCGGGCTCAGTGGCCCGAATTTCGGCCTTGGAAATCGAAAGTCTGGTTGAGGCGGCAGTTCGGCAAAAACTAGGAGCGGAATCGAGCACGGATGATCCGTTCGACCGTGTCGATCGAGTGACAGTATCAGCGGGAAATATCCAAATCACACTGCGGGGTGTAGGAAAAACGAGACTACCAATTAAAATTCCATGGCAGCAAAAGCCGAGAGCGCAGGCGCCGGCGCAGGTACAATTTGCATCGACCGATGCCGGACCTGACCCTAAATTGGTCATGGCAATTGCCCGGGCCCATGTCTGGCTTGGCCACCTATCTAGCGGTCAGTACAAGTCGATCGAAGATTTGGCCGTTGCTGCCGGTTATAATGCAAAGGTCATACGGCAAGGTCTTCGCCTCGCATTTCTCGCTCCAACAACAATAGAGTCGGTCATCAACGGCGAACCGTCCGTCAGACTCGGTCAAATCCCGAAGCTCCTGCCGCTGCGTTGGCGCGATCAGTACCAGCTTGTCGGCTGAATTTCGGCCATCGAATCTTATAGAACGGCTCTAGCCAACTACTCGTCCAGCAACTCAAGGAAGTCGCTTATTCGGTCGAACGGCTTCGCATTGCGATTGCCGATATAGACCACGCGATCGCCTTCGCGCTGCAGCGACTTCGCTCTCGACTTGCGAAGCCGACCAGGGAGAAACGTCGCCGCAACAGCCTCGGGGCCGACGTCGAGCCTCACAATGCCGCGCTGCTTGCAATCGAGCCTGAGCCTTGCGGCCGCGAAAAACTCGCGCGCTTCCGGCGGCAGCCTGCCGAAACGACGTGCGGTTTCGTCCTCCAAATCCTCGAGATCATCCTCGGTCCGGCATCTAGCAATACGGCCATAGATTTCCAGGCGAACAGCGTCCGACTGTACGTAGCCCGCGGGCAGCATGTCGGCGATCGGCAGGTTCAGATCAGGCACCCACAGCTCGGCGCCACCGTCGGCGCCCTTCTCCGACGCCCGCTTGAGAAGATGGCTATAGAGCATCGGCCCGAATACCTGCAGATGGCCAGACTGCTGTTCGGAGAACAGGTCTCCGGCGCCCCGGAGATCCAGATCACGCTCGCTGATGACAAAGCCGGCGCCAGGCTTGCTGAACTCTTCTAGCACAGCCAAACGCTTCTCGGATTGTTCGGAGTTAGACTCGTTTAACAAATACGCGAAAGCACGCGTGCCGCCCCGTCCGACGCGGCCCCTTAGCTGATGAAGCTGCGACAGACCAAACTTCTCCGGCCAGCAGATGACGATGGTGTTCGCCCGGGGAATGTCGAGGCCGCTCTCCACGATATTGGTCGCGAGGAGCACGTCCGCTTCACCTTCGACGAAGCGCATCATTCGATCGTCGATATCCTCGGCAGGCAACCGGCCATGGAGACATACGATGCGAAGTTCCGGAGCAATCAATTTTATCCTTGCCAGCATCGGCTCTAAATCCTGGATACGGGGGCAAATCAGGAAGCTCTGCCCGTGGCGCCTCTGCTCACGCAGCAAAGCCGCGGCGATCGCGGCGTCCGATAGCGGAGCAACCTTGGTGACGATAGGCAGCCGATGAACTGGTGGCGTGGCAATAACGCTCAGGTCCCTGAACCCCGCAAGACCCGCCGCCAGCGTGCGCGGTATCGGCGTAGCGCTCATCCAAAGAGTATGAACGCCCTTCGCGAGACCCGAAAGTTTCGCTTTCTCCGCCGCACCAAAGTGCTGCTCCTCATCGATGATGACAAGGCCGAGGTCGCCAAACCTCACGTCAGTCGAGCCGAGAGCTTGTGTGCCAATAACGACTTTCAGTTTGGCTCGGCGGAGTTTTTCTTTCGTATCTCTTATCTCCGCCGCCGACGCAGCCCGCGACAAATTCGCCACTTCGATTCCGAGCGGGCCGAACCGCTTGCGAAACGTCTCGACATGCTGTCTGGCCAGGACGGTGGTCGGAACCGCAACAGCGACCTGTTTTCCTGACAGCGCGACAGCCGCCGCCGCCCGCAAAGCGACCTCAGTCTTGCCGAAGCCGACATCACCACAGACCACCCGGTCCATCGGGTGACCAGCCGCCAGATCGTCCAGCACGTCCCGGATCGCCTTGGCCTGATCAACCGTCGTGAAATACGGAAAGCGCGCGACGAATCTTTCATAGGCCGCCCCCGGAGCGACCAGCTTGGGGGCACGCCGGCGCCGTCGTTGGGCGATATGTTTCGCAAGCTGTTTGGCCGCTGCTTCGATTTCCTGCTCGGCCTCGCCACGTCTGTTCCACCACGTGCTGCCATCGGCCTTGTCTAACGTGAGCTTACCGGGCTCCACAGCGTAGGGCCAGATCAAGGCGAGATCGGCAGGCGGAACAAGCGCAGCATCTTCGCCGGCGAATTCGAGCCTGATCATCTCGCGGTTTGTACCGTTCCCCATGTCGAGGGTCTGCAAACGATCAAGTAAAGCCAAGCCACGCTGGAGATGAACGACGGCCGCGCCGCGCTCGGGAATATCCGGGTGATTGAAGGCGATTGTCCAGGCTTTGGCCATCGGTTGCGGATGATGGGCGCGGCTACCGAGTACGTCAGACGCGGTCACAACCAAGGTTTGCTTTTTGCCGGGAGCGAAAAAGCCCGCGTCGAAGTCGGCCAACAGCGCGCCCTCGCGTCTTCTGGCCTCCGCCGCCTCGTCCCAGTTGGCGAAACGGTCCGCCCTGACCCCACTCATGCGCTCCATCGCGCGCAGATCGTCTTCGACCGCGGCGACGAAGAGCAAACGAGATCCGGCGCGTTCCGCACTGGCCACGAACGCGCGAAGCGCTTTCCTCGGCGCCGCAACTTTCGAGAAGTCGGGCGTGGCCACAAACGCCTTTTTAGCGGGAAGCACACTCATGCGCTGCTTCAGCTTCTTCCAATCCCCTCGCCCCAGATACTCGCGTTCCGAATCCCTGCGGCCAGCTGCCTCCTCGATCGTACTCAGCCAGCTGTCAGCGTGAACAGGTACTTTTGCATCCACGATCCATCGTGCCCGATCGCAATAGTCCGGGAAGGTAGCCCGCAGCGCCCGGCTGCCGCCCAGCGCAAGGCGCTCCGACATCGGATCGACAATCAGTTCCTTGAAATCGGATATGACGTCATGCTCATTCGGGTCGACGGCAACAATTCTGCGGATCGCACCGCCGGAATGCTCGATCCGGTACGGCCCGAGAGCACCGGCCGGGAAGATCTCGAATGTCGCGCCGTGAAAGAGCACGGTGCCCGGATATTCTGCCTCTTCGTCGAGATCATAGCCCAATTCTTCCATGCGGTCCTTGAGGTCCCGCTCGGCATACGACGCTTGCACCTTCAGGCTTAGGCTGATGCGCGACCAACTCGCCGGCAAAGGCAGCCGCTCCATGATCGCCTCTGCCGTCGAGACGAGCAGAATCGGCTTCCTTCTTTTGGCAAGACGGCGCAAGACCGAACTCCGCCTGCCAGCGATCTCGCGCGACGGTTCCAACCCATCGAAGGGCAACGTATTCAATCTAGGGAATACGAGAACATCGAGCGATGGATCGAGAGCATGGACGATGCCGCCGAGCCGTTCGGCCCTGTTCTCGTCTTCCGCGAGAAACACCAAGCCGTCCCGACCGGACTTTTTCAACTGCTCGCGCAGATGGAGCGCCAACATGCCGAGGGGCGAGGACGTCGAGATCGCGGAAACCGCGGCTTTTCTGCCGTCGTTGGTCGCGCTCTTCCTGGTCGCACCGCGGGCGCTGACCTTCTTGCTTTTTTTCACGAGACTTCCATCGTCATTCAAAAACGTAGCTGCTGCGAATCAGCGGCAAAATACAAGTTATTTACTTTCCACGCTTCCCTGGATTGCTGCGCTAGACCGCTTTCCAAGGGACCGCAACGAGAGAACTGGCGTCAGACCTTGAGGAACGTCTGCGACACTTCTACTTGCGCTCGTGTTGGCTTGTTCCACGAAGTCCATTGTGCGGGTGATGATTGCAGCGAGCCATCACCGAGATCCTGGCCCGGCACCAACAGGCCTGCGCTTGCTGCCCGTTTGATCGACCCAGATGCAAAGATCATGCGGATTTAAGCGCTAGCAGCCCGTTCGAAAATGGACGAGTTGAACAAGCGCGGCGACCGGTGGAACGGCGAAGCCGACGGCCACACTCTTAGTACCTAACGTCGATCAACGAGGTCACCGACGAGGAGATCGGTTTCCTACGCGAGAATTTGCCTCAAGCCGCGGATGCAGGCGGCCTTCAAATCGGCTTCGGTCCGCGGGTTATAGGGCGCGCACCGAGTGCGGCGTCGCGTATACAATGTTATGGAACATCGCGTCACACCGATAAGCTTTGTGTAATTTCCTTATCAGTCGAACAATTCGATCCATTCGTGTGGCGAAGGATATCGCTACAAGAAGGCTGGAGTCATGCGGCATGGACGATGTGGCGGAAGAATCTGTCGCAGCGCTATATGACCTGTTGGGACAAAGACCGACCGCGAATTAGATCGAGCGAAGCAGCCCGCCAACAAGGCTGAGCATGGGTTTGCGCCGAATGAGTACACACAAGGCCCGGCTATTCCACCAGCTATGCCACTCAAACATGGTGTACGCACCGTCGCACAGAAGGTTTTCGTTGCCGTTGCAAACGCGGTTCATGTCGCGAGCGGCCACCCACTGGTGCCCGGTTCGCAACGTGAGAGGAGGATCGACATTTGAAAAGCGAAACAGTGACATTCACAACTCGCGGTGTTAGCGTGCACCCAAGGTTTTGGAGAGGTTTCTAAGGAGAATGACGCTTACGCTTTCTCAGATCGACCACGGCGATTTATGCCATGGCTGGTCTTGGGTGGTTCAAGACCAAGAAAAGCTAGCTCAGCAGGTTGCTCGAGTTGCACTCGGTCAATTCCGCCACGTTAGTAAGATTTTGGCCGGAGTCGAATCCGCCGATCCGGCTACGACCCATGACCATGCAGCGGATGCGATTGACCTTCTCACCGTTCCGGACGGTGAAGACCCTTGGCATCGAGACGGTTGGGTATTCCAGACGATTTCTTGGATTGCTGCGCACCAGCAAAGCCACGGCGCGGTCACACGGCCTCCGCATATTATTAAAGCGCACAAAGGATTCGACGGCCTGCAGTTGCAATTGACCGAAGACGGTAAATCGGTCGCCGCGGTCATTATCTTCGAAGACAAGGCCACGGATAATCCGCGTGAAACAATCCGCAAGGATGTGTGGCCAGGAATAACGGCGCTTGAATCGGGAAAGCGTGTGAACCAGCTTACGCACGATGTCAGCGCAGCCCTGGAAACTCAAAAGCACCTCGATCCCGAGCTCGACATTGATGCTGCGATCAGCAACATTCTTTGGAAGGACGCAAGGCGGTATCGCGTAAGCATCACAGTTGGTGAAACGCATAGCGGCCAACAAGGACGGAAGCGGCTTTTCAAAGGCTTTGACGAATCAGCGCCTGGCGGTGTTGAGCGACGCCGGGCCGAAACCATTCATATCCCCGAGCTGCGCCAATGGATGCAGAAGTTTGCCGATCGCGCAATCGCGCACGTAAAAGCGACGGTTACCAATGTTTGATCCCATTACGACGGCGCTAATTCAGAGTGCTCCCGCGTTTGACGGTCTCGACATAGAAGGCTTGCCTAAGAGGCTGACCAACGCATTTGCTGATATTGTCTCAGCCCGCATTCGCCTTCGGGCGGCTTCAGAGACCGGCGAACGCGAAGAGTTGGTCGAGAGCCTGGGGGAATTGCGCCGCGTTGCCGCTGCCCACGAAGCCTACGTCACTTTGCTGCCCGAACGCGAAAATCGTGCAGCGGCGGCCTTTGTCGCTGCATCAGCGCACCAAGCATGCATGTTGGGCGGACCAGCAGAAGGGACGGGAAGCCACGTCGATGCCGCAGCGCTCTCCCCGGAAATATGCTCGACCCTCCTATTTTTGGTAGCGGAGGCTCATGCGGATGCGGCTGAAGCCGCAAAACGCATAATCCCCGATGCCAACGGCGACAACCCCGTGGAAGCGGCACTACTGCAAGCAATCAGAAATCTCGCACAAGGCAACCTGATCGCTGTTGTTAGACCAGAGACGCCGCTGCTGTCGGAACCCGACATAAGTGCGCGCGCACTTCAAGCGTTACAACTCTTGCTGCTTCGCGGAGTTCGACGGTTAGCGGCGCAGCTCCGTTCTCGCGTGGATCTCTCACCTGAGGAGGGCGGCGCCGAAACAGCAGCGTCGATCTTCCGGCGTTGTAAGTCGCTCTGCTCTGAGCGTATCGATGGAATACTTGACTCCGGCGATACTGTCGTCAGCCTCTATCCTGGCCCGCTACATCTCGCGAATCTTCTCCTCGCGGTGGAACGCGACCTACTTGAAACCGCGCTAACGCGTGTCCCTACACCGCCCGGAGTGCCAGAGGAAGGGTGGTGGCGCATTATTAGGCGAATGGCTCGCCAACGTCCGTTCTTGTGGCGGAATCACCGCGAGGCTGTTCAGAAAGGATATCTTGCGGAAGGCGTATCGTCTGCGATCAGTTTTCCAACCGGCGGCGGCAAATCGACTCTTGCCGAGCTCAAGATCGCTAGCGCCCTTCTTCGCCAAGGAAAGGTCGTCTTTCTAGCGCCCACGCATGCCTTGGTCGGGCAGACCACCCGTGCACTCAAGCGCACCTTTCAAACCTTTGACGTTCTCGGTGACATTGATGAGGATCTAACGTTCTCCGCCGCCATCGAGCTTCCGGAGGTCACTGTTACAACGCCCGAACGTTGTTTGATGCTGCTATCCATCCAACCTGACGCGTTTGCCGATCTCAAGCTTATTGTGTTCGACGAATGTCATCTCCTGCATCCCCGCGAGGAAGATCGTAGCCGACGCGGACTTGATGCCATGTTGACGCTGTTAAACCTCACAGAGATCGCGCCTGGTGCGGATCTGCTCTTGCTCTCAGCCATGATGAAAAATACAGCCGAAATCGCGGGCTGGATCGGGTCTCTTACCGGAAGGCACTGTCTTCCGCTTGATTTGGCATGGAAACCAACCAGGCAGGTTAGAGGTTGCGTTGTTTACCCTGCCGACCAGATAGAAACTTTGAACGCTAAGTTAGTTCGGGCTCGGCGTGAACGGCCAAATCAGAAATCCACACCCGCCGCGGTCAAGCGCGAGCTGCTCGCCCATCCATTCGGGCTTTTTGGATTGCTGCAAACGTGGAGCACGACAAACCGAGAAGACTATTCGCTTCTACCCTTGCTGCCGGAGCCCCAATTGCTCTCTACCAATACAGGAAGACGCTGGTATCTCACACCAAATGGAAATCAAGTAAGCGGCGCTATTGCCGCGGCATCGGTTTCTGCCGGTATGAAAACACTCGTCTTTGTGCAGACGACTGTGTTCTGCGAAAGCTGCGTCAATAATTTTCCCGAACGACTTTCGCCTCGCCCGGTTGCTCTGAACGAGGAAGAAGCTGCTTGGCGTGCATTGGCGGTCGAAGAAATGGGCGGAGCTGAATACTGTTACGTCCAGCTGGATACGGACGGCTTGTTGAAGACGGGCGCTGCGAGTCACCATTCTCTGCTATTAAGAGAAGAGCGGGATTTGCACGAATCGCTTTTCAAACGGCGCGACGGCATCGACGTGCTTTTCGCAACCTCAACTTTGGCGCAAGGAATGAATCTCCCTAGCGAAGTCGTAATCATATCCGGGGACAGCCGGTTCGACCCAGGCGCGGATAAGATGAAAAAGCTTGAGGCGCACGAACTGCTCAACGCGGCTGGCCGCGCTGGTCGTGCTGGAGAAGGTGCCCAGGGATTTGTGCTCCTTGTTCCCAGCAAGGTCATCGATTTCGACGACGAGGGAGGCAAGATCAACAGCCATTGGATGGAGTTACAGGCCATCTTCGAACAGGCAGACCAATGCCTAGTCATCGACGACCCCCTGACAGACGTTCTGGATCAGATTCACAACGGGGTAACGAGAACCGGCACCCCCGCGTACTTTCTGGGAAAACTACCGGTATCAATTGGTACAGGCGACGACCCGGCGGTGTCCGTACTCAACCGGTCATTTGCGGTTTTTCGAGCTAAAACTGCTGGCGATCCGGCATGGGTCCAAAGCAGGATAACCTCCGCACTCGCGGCTAAAACGAAAGTTGACCTTCCAGAGGGAGGAAAATGGATCGAGCAAGTTGGAGGAGCGACAGGTCTGTCGGTGGAGATTCTGCAGCAGATTCTCGACCTTGCAGATAAGGGCCAACTCGACGGCACATCCGCAGATGTCATAGCCGCGCTGCTTGGCTGGTTGACTACCAAACCTATTATTCTGATGGATATGGTGCGGCCTGAAAGTCTCGAAGGCTTATTTGGTGAGAAATATAAAGAGCTTCCTAACGACGAGCAACGAGCGGCCCAAGCATTGCCAGCTATCAAGAAGCTATTGCCGCTGTGGATGGCGGGGGTCCCGCTTTGCCAAATTGAGGCAGCTCATGTGGAACGGCCAGACAGCTTGGGCAAATGCGAATACGCTCGTCATTTCGCCTCGCGCGTCGTCCCTGACCTCGCATTTCTCGCAGGCCTACCGGCGCAGCTGCAGACGGCGCGCGCGAAAAGCAGCGGGGACGCGTCACAACCGCTGCGCACTGTCTTGGCTACTCTAGGCGGAACCATCAGGGAGGGCTGCGATAGTCCAGAGGCACTAGCGACCAGGATCAACAACGGGAGAACCATTTCGCGCGTTGCTGCGCGTAAGATTTACGACAAAATCAAAGCCCATATACCTCCTGGAGCTCCGCACGAAGACTTCGAAATTACGCGCCAGCGGATGCGAGGAGCAGAAGCCGTACTAAGCTTCATGTCGATCACCGGCATCTAAATCGCTCGCAGATAAAGCCTCGTCGTCCTGCGTTATTAGCCGAGCGTGCATCGTTGCGACACGAAGCGGATAAAGTCGCTGGAACGATTCTGTGACTGATTCCTGACGACGAAAGACAGCCGCAAACACGGCTTCCCAATTATCAAAGTCCGCATAAGCGATAGCTACCGCTTTGAGGAGTGTTCTTGCTCAGGCAAATACAAGGAAAGCGAGCGGAGCCGAATTCCCGCAAGCGACCTATTCGAGCTGCGCAAGCCGCTATAGCGCGCCGCTAACTAGAGGCCATACAACACCACTGGCTCGTTGGGTGGCCGCACATAATTAGGATGCTCAGACAGAAATTTAAATTCCCGCTCTGCCGCGTCCCGCACCGAAATGTTCCCCGTCCGCAGCAGTTCGTAATACTCATTACGTTCGCTGTATCCGGTTGCCGTGTCCGGCACTACCGAATAGTGAAGCCCGCTCGACATAGAAAGGAGATCGGCTAGCAGATCAAACGCAAGCAGAAGACGATGCACATCTTCAATTCTATAAAAGTTGCCCGAATCCATTCCGTGCAGAACTACGTGACGGTTAAGAACGGACAATGAAAAGTCGGCAGCGCTCGTGTCGATATAAATGGACTGATTGATAAAGTTGCTGAAAGCGTTCCGATACATGTCCTGAACCGTATCGAATTCGGGAGCGCCCTGAAAATGATGGACCGGAATGCCCGCGATTGCGCTCTTCAGGCCCGCAAAACTCGGTTTCCTATTAGGATTTCCAAGTTGCCATCCCGCCATGGACAGCACCACGCCTTCGAGCGCCATAAGAAGCAGCGCAACTGCGGCTGGGTACTCCCGCTTGTAATAGCTGAAGATCGCGGATTCATACAGGTGCGAGTATTCTTTAAAATGCGGCGTCTGAAGCCCAAGCCAAACGTACCGCGCCCGCACCTGATGGCTATACGCAACGTCGCAAAGCCTCTCGAATATCTTTTGCTCGATCAGTTTTCTGTCATTGGCATTTTGATGTGGATTGGCAACGATAAACTGCGAGAGAGCTTTTAGCTCTGTAAATTCCTGCCCGACAATGAACGGCGCAACGAACCACCCATACTCCTCGAATTTCGCAGTCATTACCGGGTATTCATTGATCCATTTCGAAATCATTTGTTTCCATCCCCCCTTATGAATTGTTTTTCTAACTAGAATGATTGAAGGACTACGCTGAAGCCGTCAATCGTATTTCGGTCCCTTTGGCGGCTTGACTGACGCGAACGAATTTCGAGATCATGGGTGAGTGAAAGAGAGCTTAGCTGCTCTCACGTCGTGCGGTCCAAGTCCTCGACATCGCACTTGACTCGCTTTAATCCCGCAACGTGGACTTATTTCTCGAACGCTTTACTGAGACGCGAGCTTACCGCCTGCTGGGAGCGGGCGCCGTTACCCTTGCTTGTCTTTACGCCGCGATGGTCGCGGTGGACGGAACGAGGTATTCAGGAACGCGACCGGGACTGATGGCTTTTGTGCTGCGCACCTGAAAGCCGATTTAGTCGGCGCGCTTTCCGTACAATCCTACAAACTACTTGGATTTGGTAGGCTTGGGACGAGTTGGGCTTGATACTGCTGCCGGTGCACTGCAAGGAAGCCAGGGGCACCAGCGGCACCGATTATACGGGCCGCCAACCGTGGCGGATGTTCAGTCAGACCGCTGCTGTTGCTGCGGTCGTTCCGTTGACGGTCCTGCTGCTGGGCTGGGCCGTGGCGTGGGCCTTATCGGGTTTCAGGCGACGAGAGGCGTGACTACGAGTACCCGAGATAGGGGACCGTCACACCCGGTGTGCGCAGCGCCATTTCGGTGATGTGCCAGAGCACATAAAAGACGGCTCCGAGGATCAGGAAACGAAACTGCCAAGCGCCCCACCGGCCGGTCCGGTCGGCCATTTCGCGAGTGGCCTCCGTGAGAACTTCCACGACCTGGGGGTGGTTGGGGAATTGCGGGTGCAGCCCTTCCTCGACTCGTAGCAGGTCGTAATTCGCCCGCATGACGTTGGTCACGTCGCGGAGTTGCCGGCATCCTGCGTAGAAACTGAATGCCCAAGAAAATACGGCGAGGGCAAGCGGTAGTTTCGACCAAGTGAGCGTAGCCGTCTGCGATTGCGTCACCGCAAACGCAATGGCAGCGCCAGCACCGGCAAGTAGGAAGTAAGTGTACTTATCCTGGCCGTCTCGGGTCGCCTTATATATTTCCTGTCTGGCGCTCATCAGAATGGGATGTCGTCGTCGATCGTCGTGGGTTTCTTGGGTGCAGCCGTCGGACGCTTCGGTCCCTCAATCTTTTTCGGAGGCGGCGGCAACTTGGTCTGTTCCGCGTCTACGCGAGCACCGAGAACCTGGCCAGCGAGTTTCGCCCACTTCCAGGCGGGCTCCATCTCCTTCGCCATCTCGCCGCCGATGTGGGCAAGCCCGATCATCAGGTCACCAAAGCGCTGGAGGCCGGTGCGGTCACGGTCCAGCTCGGCGAGGAACGCGTTGATGAGGTCGTACAGCCGTTCCTTTTTGCCCGGGACCAAGTCGACCTTGTCGATGACTTCCTTGATCTGCGCGACGTAGTGACGAAGTTTTTCTTTCTCAGCGGTCGAAAGGACCACCGAGTTCTTAAGCCCCGACCGGATGTGGTTGATCGTATGGCGCACGATATACCGGTCCAAAATCTGTCGGAAAGCCTGGTAGTCGTCGAAGATGGTGTTCTGTTTCGGCGGCGAATAGCCGAAATCGAACAACTCGATGCCGAGGGCGTCGGCGGCTGCCGCGACATGGTTCATGTATTCGGTCGTATAGTGGTAGTACGAGCCGTTGCCGTCACTGTTCTGCAAATTGGCCTCGTAGGTCGTGCGGAATTTCCGCTCCAGGCGGATAAACGCCATGTCGACCGACGGCTCGGACGCTACGTCGAAATCTTCCTCATTGATCATTCCCCGGCCCTCCTCGGCAGGCTTGGTCCGAATCTGGGCAGCACAGGTAGGGGTTACAAGGTCACGGGACCGTGATTCCAGGGTGTATTCCCCAGAAAAGAGCTTTACGAGCCGCGAATCGGTGCCTTCCATTTCGCGTACTGGTCGATCGAGAAAATGATCGCCTGGACGTGGTGGTAGCACCACCCTTCCCGGCAGGCCCGATGCCGGACTTCGGCAAGCGCCTTTATCCAGGGCGGGTTGTCGGCGTCGGCATCGTACCATTTCAGCGGCCCTACCATTTGCGCCCCCCGAGGACTTTGCCCTTCATAGGCGGGGCGTCATGAGTGAGCAGCCCGCCTGTAATGCTGCTGATGCCTTGGCTTGCGAGCCGGAAGGGCGACAATAAGACTATAGGTCACTGCCATCACCGTGACGCAGGTGATCGCAAAGCAACCTTCGGCAATGACGGTTGTCGCGCCGCGCTTAAAGGTCAGAGAGTTCTTGCTCATGTGTGGCGATCAGAGCATCGGCCCGGTCACGCATGGTAGAAGGCTACCCAGTCGCCAACTGATAAGCCTTTACTCAAAACCATATCAGTGGTCGAAATCGACTGCGTTGATCGGGCGGCAGTCGTGATCAACCGGTCTCCGCCCATCGTCTCTTCAAAAAGGGAATATTCGCGGAGAAGGCCGGAGACTTTCGCCGACTTCTGCCTCCACCCCGGCCAACCCGGAGTCCAGAGACGAAAGCGAATGCGCGAAAAGCCCGGATTTCCGGCCCATTCTTGTGTCTCTTCGGAAGCTTGGCCGAACGCAGGAATGGGTGGCTGCCCTGGGAAGGATCGAACTCCGACATTCCCAAATGAATTTCGGGCTTTGAAATATCGAGAGAATTTCGCGTTGAAAGCCGGGATTTGCGCCCGGAGACTTTTCGGCCTTTCTCAAATGGATTGGGAGGCTGGAGACCGCGCGTGAATTGGAGAGCTAGGCGCGTCTAAGCACTGAAAGGCACACGTGGCAGTCTACTTTCGTCCAAGAAGCGGACGCTGTTTCACGAAACCGCTAGGTTCCCTATATGCCCCCAATAGCAGACATTGACGCGCACGATTAGCTTGGCGGGCCCTCGATCTCACCTCTTTCAATGGTGAGCGTCACGTCTGCAAATGTCTCGAGCAGCTTTGGATTCGACTCGGTGATCAGCAGCGTAATGTCCTTGTCCTGCGAACGAAGCCGCCG
>NZ_JAFCLY010000075.1:0-20848 GCF_018130185.1 Bradyrhizobium sp. AUGA SZCCT0182
CACTCAGAGGGCGTCGGCCGTCGTCACGGACGTTGGACGGGTTGCGGTGGACGCTGGTTTACGCCTCGACGACGGCGTGGATAAGCGTACGGCAAAACCGTGTGGTCCTGGCGCCCGTGGCAGGCGTCAAGCTGTCGGAGAAGCGTGAGCTGAACCGGCAGCGACGGAGTCAACCAAGAACTCGTCTCCGGGGAGATCACGGCATAAGCCGTAAAGCCATTGCGCAGGGAAGGCCGGGTGTTCTCCGCTGCCCTGTATGCTCGTGTGCAGCCTACTTAGTGCAAACCGCACACGGGACCGCGGGTGCAGCGCGCACCCGGTCTTCCCTGCGCCCTCATTTTCGGGGGCAAGGAATTTCTGGCAAAGCTCGGGCGCAATGCGTCGCGAGAATGCGAATCCGCGTCCCTGGTAATTGATGAACATCCCCACCCACGTCGTCCCGGACAAGCGAAGCGCGATCCGGGACCCATACGCCGCAGCGGTTGTTGTTGAGCACGCTGAGCGACGACTTACTTTAACAACAGATGACCGAGATTATGGGTCCCGGCGTTCGCCGGGACGACGCAAGAGTTGTTCAAACCGGCTGATGCGCCGGAGCCCGCAATCCCGCCGCCTTGACCTTACCGAAATCCGCAGTGGATTTCCCCGTCAGGGCCGCCAGCACCAGCGCGACCATGTGGGCGAGGCGCTCGTCCCGCGCCTCCTTCTTCAGGAGGTCGCGGCCGAAGATCACGCTCAGCGTCGCGCTGTTCGACAGATAGAAGAAGCACAGACCGGCGATCGAGATATAGAGCTGGACCGGATCGACCGCGACGCGGAAGTCGCCGCTCTCGACGCCGCGATTGACCACCGTGCGGATCATCTCGACGAACGGCGAATGCATCGATTTGACCTTGGTCGAGCGCTTGAGGTGGCGGGCTTTGGCGAGGTTCTCAGTGTTGAGCAACGCCAGGAATTCCGGATTGCGGATGAAGTAGTTCCAGGTGAAATCGATCAGCCGTTCGATGGCATCAGGCGGATCGAGATGTTCGAGATCGAGCCCGCGCTCCTCGGCGCGGATCTGCTCATAGGCGCCCTCGAGCACCTCGAGGTAGAGGTCTTCCTTGTTGCCGACGTGATAATACAGCATGCGTTTGTTGGCGCCGGCATTGGCCGCGATCCGGTCGACGCGCGCACCGGCAAGGCCGTGGGCGGCAAATTCCTGCTTGGCGGCCTCGAGAATGCGGATCCGCATGCCCTCGGGGTCGCGCTGCCATTTCAGAACACGTTTTGCCTTTGCCAAATCAATCGCTCGATGAACACATGATGTCTGCTGTAGCACGCACGGCGCGATTTGAGAACGTAGGGTGGGCAAAGCGAAGCGTGCCCACCATCTTGCTTGCCGAAGCGGATGGTGGGCACGGCGCAAGCGCGCCTTTGCCCACCCTACGGCCGCTCACCCTACGGCTTCACCGAAGGCTGCACCAGCAGCGTCGGCACGCCGCAGGTGCCATTGCGCACGGTCATCACCCGCGTCCCCGGCTTGCGGCCGGTGCGGATTTCGGAGACGTCGACGCCGGCAGCCGTCAGCCGCGCATGGGTGGCGTCGATGTCGGCGACGCGCCAGCACAGGCCCCGCAGCCTGTCCCGGAGTTTATCTTGGAGTTTATCTTGCGCCCCGTCCGCCGGCTTGCCCGGCCGGTGTGTCACCTCGACGATGAGATCGCCGCAGCGGAAGAACATCAGCCGGCCCCAGTCCGGATGCGACCGGTCGAGCGCCATGTCGAGCCCGAGCCGCGCGCCATAGAGCGCGGCGGCCCGCTCGGGATCCGGCGTCGAGACCACGACATGATCCATCGCGGTGATCGATGCCGGCCCGGTTCGCACCGACAGCGGGCGCTCCTTTGCCAGTTCGAGGAAGAACATGCGGATGCCACGCGTCGCATCTGTGGCGGCGCGGGTGCGCTTCCACGACAAGGTCGCCTCCGTGACCGCATCGCGGCTTTCGACCTCGGCGACCGGCTCCGGCTTCAGGGTCAGCCGGTCGAGCCTGCGATGCAATTTCGTGATGTCGTTGGTGCGAAAACAAAGGCTCGCCAGCCCCTCACCCTGCGCCGCGAGCACGGCGCGAATGCGCTCCGCCGCCTCGCCGTCGCCACTCGGCGCCATCAATTCCAGCGTCACGTTATCGAGCGTGAACAACACGCGCTCGGCGCCGTCACCACTGTTGCGCCAGGCCGGCGTCCGCCCAAACAGCGTCTGATAGGCCGCCTCGCCCGCCGAAATATCGCCGGTGAGAACGACCACATGATCGAGACCTGTAATCACGGCAAAAGCCCTCCCCCTTTTGTCGCACCGTCCGGAACCCCGGGCAGCGGTCAGCCGTTATGGCCCGGCATCCTGACGATCCCTCAAGGACGGTCCTAATCCCCTGACATGCCCTTCTCAAGCCGCAAACACGGCACGGCTGCGAATAATTTCAGCGAATGCATCCGACAAGCGGTGCTAGTGTAGCGCGCCGGGCCGGACCCACCCTTCAGCCCAAGACTCTGAAGTACAATGACGGAAAACGAATGCAGGCCCTCTTCATCGGACAGACCTATATCGACGTCACCTTCATCACCGACCACATGCCGACCGGCGATGAAAAGCATGTGGCCTCGGCCTACGCGGTGTCGTTTGGCGGCAACGCTGTCACGGCGGCGTTCTGCTGCGCCAAGCTCGGCATCGTGCCGGACCTGATTGCGACGGTCGCCAACGACTGGCTCGGCCGCATGTTCTGGGACATGAGCGCGAAATACGGAATCTCGATCCATCCGCGCAAGGTCAACGCCTCCTCGCTGTCCTTCATCATGCCAAAGGACGGCAAGCGCGCCATCGTGCGTTGCCGCGACGACGAACACATCCATCCCTTCCCTATCCTCAATATCAAGGGATGCCGCGCGCTGCATATCGACGGCCACCAGCCGGACGCAGCCATCCATTACGCCAAACTATGTCGCGAAGCCGGCATCCTGACCTCGCTCGACGGCGGCGGCCTGCGCAGCAACACCCATGAGCTCCTGGAATTCATCGACGTTGCCATTGTCGCCGAGCGGCTCTGCGAACAGATGGACAAGACCCCGGAAACGATGCTGGATTATCTCAAGAGCCGAGGCTGCCGGGTCGGCGGCGTCACGCTCGGCGAAAAGGGCCTGCTGTGGTACGACGAGACCGGCTCGGTTCGCAGCTTGCCCGCGCTGCCGATCCCGCGCGAGCGCGTGATCGACACCAACGGCGCCGGCGACGTCTTCCATGGCGCCTACGTCTATTCCTATTTGAGCAACCCCGGCAAGAGCTGGCGCGACCATTTCGAGTTTGCGCGCGCCGCGTCTACCTTCAAGATCCAGCGGCTCGGCAACGAGGCGGGATTGCCGACACTGACGGATATCGAAGTGGTCAAGATGGCGTTTGCGGCCAGCCCGTGACCGGATGAATCGGAGCTAGAATGGGGCGCGTCTTCGTCGCCGGCAGCATCAACATGGATGTGGTGGCGACCGCCGACCGGCATCCGCTTGTCGGCGAGACCGTCGCCGGCAAAGCGGTGCTGTATTTCCCCGGAGGCAAGGGCGCCAACCAGGCGGTAGCGGCCGCCAAGCTCGGGGTATCAACCACGCTGATCGGCCGGCTGGGAACGGATGCCTTCGGGCAGCAATTGCGGGCGTTTCTGGCCGCGCAAGGCGTTGACCTCGCGCATCTCAAGGACACCGCCGTGGCCCATACCGGAACGGCGCTCATCACGATTGCCAATGCCGACAACACCATCGTCGTCGTACCCGGCGCCAATGCACTTGTGAGCGCCGAGGATGTCGGCACGCCCGTTCTCGCCAGGGGCGACATCGCAGTCAGCCAGTTCGAAATCCCGCTGCCCACGATCGCTGCATTCTTCGAGCGCGCCCGCGCTGCCGGTGCGACCACGATCCTCAACCCCGCGCCCGCGACCAGGTTCGGTCCGGAATTGCTCGATCTCGTCGACATCCTCGTTCTCAACGAGACTGAGCTTGGGTTTCTCACCGGCACTGAGCTTCGCGATATCGATGATGACAACAGCTTCATCGAAGCCGTCCGGTTGCTGCCGTCAAACCGCGACCAGATCGTCTGCGTGACACTGGGCAGCCGCGGCGTGCTTGCGATGATCGATGGTCAGCCGTCGGTCATCGCCGGCCGCAAGGTGAAGGCGGTGGATACTACCGGCGCCGGCGATTGCCTTGTCGGCGCGCTCGCGGCGCAGTTGGCGGATGGAAAAGCCATCCGCGACGCCCTCGCCTATGCCAATGCCGCGGCGTCGATCTGCGTGCAACGGATGGGCGCAGCACCCTCGATGCCGACGGCCGCGGAAGTGGCGGCCGCTATCTGAGCCAACAAGAAGGAAAAACATGGCCAAGATCGAACGCGTCGAAATCCTGCAGGTCGATCTGGTTCCGAAGGTGGTGCGCACCGACGCGATCCAGTCGTTCGCCGCGCAGGAAACCCCGATGGTGCGCATTCACACCAGCGACGGCATTATCGGCACCGGATACTCCTACACGATCGGCACCGGCGGCTCGTCGGTTGTCGGCTTGCTGCGGGATCATCTGGCGCCACGGCTGCTCGGCCGCGATCCACTCGACATCGAAGCGATCTGGAAGAGTCTGTTTTTCGCAACCCATGCGACCGCGGTCGGCGCCATCACCAGCCTCGCACTAGCCGCCATCGATACCGCGCTGTGGGACGTCAAATGCCTGGCCGCAGGCCGGCCGCTCTGGAAGGAGGCCGGCGGCGCGCAAGCCGCCGTGCCCGTCTACTCCACCGAAGGCGGCTGGCTGCATGTCGAACCGCAGGCGCTGGTCGATGACGCGCTCGCGGTGCGCGCGCAGGGTTTTGGCGGCGCCAAGATCAAGGTCGGCCGGCCGCATGTCAGCGAGGACATCGCGCGTCTCTCGGCGGTGCGCAAGGCGGTCGGGCCCGGATTCGAGATCATGGTCGACGCCAATCAGGCCTTCACCGTCGGCGAAGCGATCCGCCGCGCGCGGCTTTACGAGCCGCTCGACCTTGCCTGGTTCGAAGAGCCGCTGCCGGCGGAAGACCTAGGCGGCCACATTCGCCTCGCGGCCTCGACCTCCCTGCCGATTGCGGTCGGCGAGTCGATCTATCACCCGAGCCACTTCCGCGAATATCTGCAGCGCGACGCCTGCTCGATCGTGCAGGCGGATGTGGCGCGTATCGGCGGCATCACACCGTGGCTCAAGGTCGCCCACCTCGCTGAAACCTTCAACGTTCCGATCTGTCCGCATTTCCTGATGGAATTGCACGTCTCGCTGTGCGCCGCCGTGCCGAATGCGGCCTGGGTGGAGTGGATCCCGCAGCTCGACACCATCACCACCAGCCGCCTTGCGATCGAGAACGGCAAGGCCAAGCCGCCGTCGGCGCCCGGCATCGGTATCGCGTGGGACTGGCAGGCCATCGCAAAGCTGCAGGCGTTCACGCCGATCGTCGTGAGGGCCTGACGTCACCTGAGCGGGAAAATGCGCGTCAGGGCCGGTGAAACGCAGCCGTCACTTCAACGACTGCAATTCGTCGTATTGCGCCCGCGTCCATCCGGCGCCGGCGGCGGCATCGTTGTGCAACGGAACCGCTGCTTGCCGGAAAGCTTCGCGATCCGGCTCGACCACGGTCATGCCGAGCTTCTTGAGCTGTGTCGCCAAAACCCGTTCCGAAGCCTCGATCGCCTCCGTCGCCTTCGCAGCGGCCTCCTTCATCGTATCCGCAAACAGCTTCTGCTCGTCCGGCTTCAGCTTGTTCCAGACGTGGCTGCCGATCACCGTCACCATCGATTCCGTGATGTGGCCGCTCAGCACGATGTGACTCTGCACCTCGTAGAATTTCTTGGCCATGATCGTGGGCAGCGGATTCTCCTGACCATCGACCAGACCTTGCCGGAGCGCATTATAGACGTCGGAGAACGCGATCGGCGTTGCGTTGGCGCCGACGGATCTGGTGAACATCAGGACCAGCGGCGCCGGCGGCACACGCAGCTTCATGCCCTTCATGTCCTCGGGCTTGCTGATCGGCTTGTTGGCGGTGACATGACGCTGCCCGTAATAGGTCAGCGCGACGATCTTGTGCCGGGTCTTGTCTTCATAGTCCTTCGCAAGGTCGGCAAACAGCTTGCTGGCGCGATAGGCCTTCCAATGGTCGAAATCGCGCAGCATGAACGGCGCGCCGGTGATGCCGAGCGGCTTGTAGGTTGCCGCGACGAAGTTGATGCCGACATAGACGATATCGACGGTGCCGAGCCCAAGCCCCTCATTGAGCTGATTCTCGTTGCCGAGCCGGGAAGCCGGAAACACCTCGATATCGAATTTGCCGTTGCTACGTTTCCTGATCTCGCCCGCCGCCCACAGCGCTTCGGTGTGGTAGGGCTCGGTGATCTCGTAGACATGCGCCCATCGCAGCTTGGTCTGGGCCGAGGTCGGGCCGGCCATGACCATGGCAAGGATGACGGCGCTGCTTAGCATCAGACAGCGTGTCCAGGCGGACATGCTACCCTCCCCGATTGACTCCCGGAAGCCTCTGGCGAGCTTTCTACAGCGTTGCCGAAATGGTCCGCCGATGCAAGTGGACTGGCGGCACTCCGATTTAAGTCAGCGCGCTCTTCAGATCGAAGCTGCTATCAGCCGCCTGCTCCGGCCCAATCGAGCCGTTGGCGGCCAGCAGGCGCCGTCCGAACATGTGATCCCCGGCACGGTTGACGGATTCGATGCCGACGAGTTGCCCGGACTTGTAGCAGAAGGCGGAGAACGCCCCCTGCCCGCGATCGCCGCGCACCACCACCTGGTCATAGCCCGTCGTCAAACCCGCGATCTGAAGCTTGTGGGGACCCTGGTCGCTCCAGAACCACGGCAGCCCGTCATAGACTTTGGCATCGCCGGTGAGCCGCGCCGCGACACAGCGCGCGTGGTCGGTGGCGTTCTGCACCGATTCGAGCCGCAGCGATCCGCCGAAGCGCGGGCTGGCATAGAGTGCACAATCGCCGACCGCCGAGATATCCGGATCGGCCGTCAACAGATGTTCGTCGACGATGATACCGGCCGCTACCGGCAGGCCGGCCTGGGCCGCCAGTTCGACATTCGGCAGGACACCAACCCCGACCACGATGAGGTCGGCAGACATATGCCGGCCATCGCTGAGGCTGACGCCGGTGACATTGCTGCCGTCGCTTTCGATGCTCGTGACCTGCACGCCGAGATGAATGCGAATGCCGGCCGCAGTGTGGCTCGACTGGAAGAATTCGGAGATTTCAGCGGTCACCGCGCGCGCCATCACGCGGGTGCCGAGTTCGACCACGTCGACTTCCAGGCCCTTGCCCCGGGCGGTCGCGGCGAATTCCAGTCCGATGAAGCCGGCGCCAATCACGACCACGCGCTGGCCGGATCCGATCCGGTGCCGCAACGCCTCGCTTTCGTCGAGGGTGCGCAAATAGCGCACGCCCTCCAGATTGGCGTTGGGAATGTCGAGCAGGCGATTGCGCGCGCCGGTCGCCAGCACGAGGTGGCCGTAGTCGAGGAAGGAACCGGAGGCGAGCAACAATTTATGCGCCCCGCGGTCGATCGACACCGCCCGGTCGGAAATCAGCTCGATCTTCTGGTCGGAAAAGAATTTTTCCGGCCGGAACATCAGGCTATCAGGCCCGCCGGTTCCCTTCAGATAGGCCTTGGACAGCGGCGGCCGCTGGTATGGCAGATGGCCTTCGTCATTCAGGAGCACAATGCGCTCGGCAAAGCCGTGCTGGCGAAGCGAGGCCGCAACCTGAAAGCCGGCATGTCCGGCGCCGACGATTACGACAGGCCCTTGCAAATCCGGTCCTTGCGTCATCGGGACAACCCAATTGCAGGCGCACAGGAATTACCCATGTCGTCTCCTCTCACTGCTGATGTTGGCTTGCTCGCCTCGTGAGAGCGGCGCTCGTGTCCGCGTCCCGAACGATGGGCACCCCCATTAGGCCTCAAGGTTCGGCAACGCGCAAGGGCACCCCTGCCCCGGAAGGACGGATAAGGCCGCATCCTACGGCCGGGTCCGGGATTGTCTCCCCCGGGCTTCTGCGATTTAAATGCGGGCGTCCGTTCCGCCCGGAGGATTTTCCGATGACGACACAAGATCATACCGCTGCCCCATCCGATGAGCCGGCACGGCTCACGATCGAAGGTCCGATTGCGACCATCACGCTGAACCGGCCCGCGGCGTTCAACTCGATCGACCTGTCAATCGCGAAAAAGCTGGAACAGCTTGGCGCCGAGGTCGAGGGCAATGACGCGATAAGAGTGCTGGTGATCCAGGGCGAAGGCCGCGCCTTCAGCGCCGGCGGCGATCTGCAGACCATCGGTGCTGCCGCAGCCGCAGACACCATTGCGCCCGTGGTCGGCGAACTCTTGAAGCACTATCACGCCTTCATCGAAACCATCCGGCGGATGCCGAAGATCGTGCTGTCGAGCGTTCACGGCTCGGCGGCGGGCGCCGGCATGGGCCTCGCCTTCGTGACTGATCTTTGCATCGCCGCTGAAGACGCCCGCTTCACGCCGGCTTACGCCAAGATCGGCGTGTCGCCGGATGGCGGCAGCACCGTCGGCATGGTCGGCACCGTCGGCACCCGCCGCGCGCTGCAGCTGTTTCTCGCTGAAGACAGTTTTTCGGCGCAGCAGGCTTACGATTGGGGTTTGGTCGCCAGGGTTGTTCCGGCCGCAGAACTGAAAGCGGCGACGCAAAAATTCGCCGAGCGATTGGCGCAAAACCCGCCAGCGGCGATCAGCGGCACCAAGTCGCTGGTTTACCAGGCCGCGGTCACCCCGACCAAACAGCAGCTTGATGCCGAGGAACAGAAGATCATCGACGCCATGCACACCGATGATTTCCGTGTTGCGGTGAAGAAGTTCACCAGCAAGGGGAAGTAGAGGCGGCAACCGAAGCCTAGCCCTTCCCCTCGCCGCGCATGAAATCGAAATCGCAGCCTTCGTCGGCCTGCAGGATGGTCTCGTTGAACAGATGCGCGTATCCGCGCCTGGCCCATTCGGGTGTTGCTGCCGGCGCCAGCGCGGCGCGGCGTTTTTCGAGCTCGGCATTGTCGACCAAGAGATCGATGCTGCGTTTGGCGACGTCGAGCCGGATCATATCGCCATTCCTCACCAGCGCCAGCGGACCGCCGACGGCGGATTCCGGCGTGATGTGCAGCACGATGGTGCCGAACGCCGTCCCGCTCATGCGCGCGTCCGATATCCGCACCATGTCCTTGACGCCTGCGCGTCCGAGCTTTTTCGGGATCGGCAGATAGCCCGCCTCCGGCATGCCCGGCGCGCCCTTCGGCCCGGCATTGCGCAGCACCAGCACGTCGTCGGCGTTGACGTCGAGTGCGGGATCGTCGACCCGCAGCGTCATGTCCTCGACCGACTCGAACACCACGGCGCGGCCGGTATGCTGCAAGAGCTTGGGGCTTGCCGCTGAATGCTTGATCACGGCGCCGCGCGGCGCTAGGTTGCCGTGCAACACCGCCATCGCGCCTTCCGGCTTGATCGGATTGCTGCGGGGACGGATCGCATCCTGCCCCGGCACTTCTTCGGCGTCAGCCACGACATCGCGCAGCGTCGCACCGGTGATGGTCTTTGCATCGAGATCGATGAGATCGCCGAGCTGCGCCATCAGCTTCGGCAGGCCGCCGGCATGATGGAAGTGCTCCATGTAATGCTCACCCGACGGCTTCAGGTCGATCAGAACAGGCACTTCGCGGCCGAGCTTGTCAAAACCTTCGAGATCGATGCGATGTTTGGTGCGGTTGGCAATCGCGGTCAGATGAATGAGGCCGTTGGTCGAGCCGCCGATCGCCTGCAGCACGACTTGCGCATTCCGGAACGACGACGCGGTCAAAAACTCGCTCGGCCGCGGCCCCTTCGCCTTGGCCATCGCGGCGGCGACCTTGCCGCTCGCTTCCGCGGAACGGAAGCGTTCGGCGTGTGGCGCGGGAATGGTGGCGCTCATCGGCAGCGACAGGCCCAGCGCTTCGGTGATGCACGCCATTGTGGACGCCGTGCCCATCACCATGCAGGTGCCGACCGATGGCGCGAGGCGGCCGTTGACGGCTTCGATCTCGACATCGTCGATTTCACCGGCGCGGTATTTTCCCCATAGCCGCCGGCAATCGGTGCAGGCGCCGAGCACTTCGCCCTTGTGATGCCCGACCACCATGGGCCCTACGGGAATGACGACGGTCGGAAGGTCCGCACTGACCGCAGCCATAATTTGCGCCGGCAGGGTCTTGTCGCAACCGCCGATCACGACAATGGCGTCCATCGGCTGGGCGCGGATCATCTCCTCGGTATCCATCGCCATCAGGTTGCGCAGATACATCGAAGTCGGATGCGAAAAACTTTCGGCGATCGAGATGGTCGGGAACACCATCGGCATCGCGCCGGTCAGCATCACGCCGCGCTTCACCGCTTCGATAATCTGCGGCACATTGCCGTGGCAGGGATTGTAATCGCTGTAGGTATTGGTGATGCCGACGATCGGGCGATTGAGCGCGTCGTCGGAATAACCCATCGCCTTGATGAAGGCCTTGCGCAGGAACAGCGAGAAGCCAGCATCGCCATAACTGGCCAGTCCCTTGCGAAGTCCGTCATCAGCCATCTTGTTCTTCCCTGTTGCTGCAGACTCGCACTAAAGGAGCCTGAGAAATTATTGTCAATATTTGATATTCGGCGCCAAAACTACGCTGTTTCGTCACCAATCATGTGGCATTATTGACAATAATACCCGTGCGTGCTGACTTCCAACGATGATCGGAAGCAAGCATCCATGAACAAGCCGTTGCACATTGGCCCTATCGGCGCCGGCATGGTGAGCCGCCATCATCTGATCGCCTGGGCCGGTATAGCAGATCAGGCGCGCGTTGTTGCGGTCGCCGATCCCTCCGCCGAAAACGCCGCACGCCGCGCGACCGAATTCGAGATATCCAGAATCTACGCCAGCGCCGAAGCGATGCTGGCGGAGACCGATCTTGACGCCATCGACATCGCGGCGCCACGCGAGATGCACGCGCCGCTGGTCCGGCTCGCGGCAGCTAAGCGCCTGCCGGTGCTGTGCCAGAAGCCGCTGGCGCCGAACCTGCAGCTAGCGGCCGACCTCGCTGCCGAGGTCCGCGACCTGACGCGGTTGATGGTGCACGAGAACTGGCGTTTTCGCGGATATTATCGTGACGCCGCGGCCTGGCTGCGCGAGGGCCGTATCGGCAACATCAAGCAGGCGCAACTCACCTTGCTCACGTCGGGTGTGCTGCCGGGACCCGACGGGCTTTGTCCGGCCCTGGAGCGACAGCCCTTCATGCGGCGCGAGAAGCGCATGCTGGTCGCGGAGGTCTTGATCCACCACCTCGATACGCTGCGGATGCTGCTCGGGCCGCTGCGCGTGACGGCGGCTGCGCTTTCGCGTTCGAGCGAGCAACTGGTCGGCGAAGACGGCGCGGTGATCCAGCTCCAGGCTGGCAACGGCGCCGGCATCACGGTGTTTGCGAGCTTTGCCGCGCACGGGCATCCGGCCACCCAGATCGACCGGCTCGAAATTCTGGGCGACAAGGGCGCCATCAAGCTAGACGGGCCACAACTCATCTGTTCGGGCGTAACGCCGCAGCAGAGGGTCTACGATCTCGCTACCGAGTATCAGGGGTCCTATAACCGGACGATTGCGCACTTCGTGCAATCACTACGGGACAACACGCCGTTCGAGACCGCGCCGCAGGATAATCTGGAGACGTTGCGGCTGGTCGAGGATTGCTATCGGATGTCAGGCTGGGAGGCTTTGCAATGAAGCCGCAAGAAGCATTGACCGAGATTTCCGCGCTGACGCGCGAGGAAGAGCAGGCGGAAGTGATCCGCCGGCTGGAAGAGGACATCATCTTCGGCCGCTTCGCGCCGGGTTCGCGGCTGGTCGAAGACACGCTGATGACGCGCTACCGCGCCAGCCGGCATTTCGTGCGCCAGGGGCTGTTTCAACTTGAACGCCAAGGCATCGTGCTGCGCGAGAAGAACATCGGCGCCACCGTGCGGTTCTATTCGGCCGAGGAAGTGCGGCAGATCTACGAGGTGCGGGAAATGCTGACGCGGCAGGCGGCGCTGATGATCGCGTTGCCCGCACCCTCAAGCCTGATCGAGCAATTGAGCGAATTGCAGCGGCAGTACTGCGCCAGGGCTGACGCCCAGGATCTGCGCGGCATTCATGAAGCCAACGACGCCTTTCACGTCGCGCTGTTCTCCGCTTGCGGCAATCCCTATCTGGTGCGTTCGCTGCAGGACTACATGAACCTGACGCTGCCGATGCGCGCCAAGAATCTGGCCGACAAAGAGGGGCTGGCGCTGTCACGACGCCAGCACGAATTCATGATTGAACTGCTAAAAGGCCGCGACAACTGGGCGCTGGCGCAGCTCTGCGTCGATCACATGCAGTTCAGCAAGTCGGATTATCTCGGCCGCATCGCGGGGGATGAGACCGCGAGATAGCAGCTGTCATTCCGGGGCGATGCGAAGCATCGAACCTCAGATGCGCAATTGCGCATCGGGGAATCTCGAGATTCCCCGATGTGCTAGTGCACATCTGAGGTCTGCGCTTCGCGCATCCCGGAATGACGTAAACGTCACTTCCAGTCCACGATCCTGCTCTTGTCGCCGTCGAACTCCATGCCGCAGAACGTGCCGCCCTGGTAGAAATCGCTGACGGGATCAGGCTTGAGCTTGGCCTGCTCGGCCATCGCATGCTCGCGATGATCTTCGCCGCGGCCGGTCGGGCGGTAGCCGAGTTCGTAGGCGCGATGATTATCCCACCAGGCGCGCTCGTTGTAGGACGCGCCGTAGAAGATCTCGAAATGAATGTCGGGATGGTCGAGCCCGATCCGGCAGAGTTGCACCAGATCTTCCGGCTTCAGCCAGATCGCGAGCCGGCGCTGGTCCACCGGCTTTTCGCCGAAATTGCCTATGCGCAGACACGTTACCCCAAGCCCGTGCTTGTCGGCATAGAGCGAACCGACCGCCTCACCAAATACCTTGCTGACGCCATAACGGCTGTCCGGGCGCGCGGTGACGTCGGTGCCGATCCGGTGGTGGCGGGGGTAGAAGCCGACCGCGTGGTTGGATGAAGCGAACACCACGCGCTTGACACCCTTCTTGCGCGCCGCCTCGAACAGATTGTAGCAGCCGATGATGTTGGATTGCAGGATAGAGTCCCACGGGCCCTCGACCGAATAGCCGCCGAAATGCAGGATGCCGTCGACACCTTCGCAGATCGCCTCGACCTGCGCGGGATCGGCCAGATCAGCCGCTTTGAATTTTTCATTCGCGCCGAGATCGGCAGGCGTCGCAAGGTCGCTCAGCAGCAAATCCGGATAGATCGGCGGCAACAGTTTGCGCAGGCTGGTGCCGATTCCACCGGCAGCGCCGGTCATCAATATGCGTGGCATTTATTTCCTCTTGTCTTTCCTCTTCGTTGCGACCGATTTGCGGTCGCTGGCCGACAATGATAGCAAAACATTCTGCGAGGAAACGCAACAGCAACGAGAATAGCAAATGTCCGAGGCAACACCCCGCGCCGGCTGGCAGCCGGCGACCTATTATCCCGATCCGGCGATCCACGCGCTCGATCCGCGGTTTGAGAAATACTGGCTCAAGCTTTCGGCGGTGGAACGGCTGACCACCGGCCTGCGCTGGGCCGAAGGACCGGTATGGTTCGGCGACGGGCGCTATCTGTTGTGCAGCGACATTCCCAACAACCGCATCATCAAGTGGGAAGAGGAGACCGGCGCGGTCAGCCACTACCGCAAGCCGTCGAACTTCGCCAACGGCCATACCCGCGACCGCCAGGGCCGGCTGATCACCTGCGAACACGGCGGCCGGCGTGTTACCCGCACCGAATATGACGGCTCGATCACGGTGCTGATCGATTCCTTTGGCGGCAAGCGGCTGAATTCGCCGAACGACGTCGTGGTGAAATCGGACGGTTCGATCTGGTTCACCGATCCGATCTTCGGCCTGCTCGGCAATTACGAGGGCTACAAGGCCGAGCCCGAACTCGACATGAACGTCTACCGCCTGGATGGCACCACCGGAAAGGCGACCATCGTCGCCGAGGGCATTTTGGGGCCGAACGGGCTTTGCTTCTCGCCGGATGAGAAGATTCTCTACGTCATCGAATCCCGGGGCGTGCCGACCCGCAAGATCCTCGCTTACGACGTCTCGCCCGGCGGCGACACGCTTTCCGACAAACGCGTGTTCGTCGACGCCGGTCCCGGCACGCCCGACGGCATGCGCGCCGACATCGACGGCAATCTGTGGTGCGGCTGGGGCATGGGCGATCCCGAACTCGACGGCGTCGTGGTATTCGCGCCCGACGGCGTGATGATCGGCCGCATCGCCCTGCCCGAACGCTGCGCCAATCTCTGTTTCGGCGGCTTGAAGCGCAACCGGCTGTTCATGGCAGCGAGCCAATCGATCTACGCGCTGTATGTGAACACGCAGGGCGCGCTCGGGGGATAAGTCAGCGCCATCCCTGCCCGCGCCGGTTCAGCCCTTCTTTTCCTGCGCGGCGGCGGTCTGCTTGGCGAGCCCCTCCTCGAACGCCTTTTCCAGCGTCGCGGCATAGTCGTTGAACTCGCCGGGATTAACGAACGGATTGGGTCCGCCCTCGGCGAGTTTGGCGCGCTTCTCGGCCATCTTGTACATTTCCGGATGCGGCGCGAGCAGGACATCCACCTTCATGCCCCGGGCCCGCGCGAACGTCTTGCGGTAGTCCGCGACGATGCCCGGATAGGTCGGGTTGGTGACAAGTCGGTTCAGCGCCACGGTGCCACTGCAGAAGATCAGGACCGAGCGCGTGACGTTGTTGTCCTTCACCGAAAATTCCCAGCTGGTGCAGCCCGGCGAATGGCCAGGCGTTTCGCGCGCGGTGATCTTCACATCGCCGAGCGTAATCGTGTCACCCTCGCGCATGGTGCGGTCCACTTTGACCGGCGGGAAATTCAGCAACGTTTCCTCCCGCGCGCCCGGATAATAGCCGCCTTCGAGCAGCGGCTTGTCTGCCTCACCGGCGACAAGCTGGGCACCGCTCGCCGCTTTCATTTCGGCCAGACCACCGGTGTGGTCGATATGGGCGTGGGTGTTGAGGAGGTATTTGATGTCGGTGACCTTGAAGCCGAGCTTTTCGATGTTGCCTTTGATCTGCGAGGTCGCCTCCGGCATCACGGTGTCGACCAGGATGTGCCCCTGCGGCGTGGTGATCAGGTAGGACGCGAGCCCATGGGTGCCGACATAATAGACGTTACCGATGATCTTGAACGGCTCAGTCGGCTTGTTCCAGGCAATCGTAAGTGTCGCGAGCAGACCCTTGAGGTTCTGAGCCTGCGCTGCGCCAGCGAGCGACAGCAAGGCGACCAACATCACGATCAGCTTTTTCATTTCCACCCTCCGTTCTTGCTCTTGTATCGTCTCGCCATGGCGGCTTTACGGCGAGGCACGGCCAACACGCTATGCGAGGTCCCTCAACGGAGAGTGCCGGCTGCTTTAGGGCAGCCGGCACTCTTTCGAATAGACGACGCTAGCGCCGCATCAGCTTACGCGGCGTTGTAGCCGGCGACCGCCTTCACTTCGAGATATTCTTCCAGGCCGTACTTGCCCCACTCGCGGCCGTTGCCGGACTGCTTGTAGCCGCCGAACGGCGCGGTGCGATCGTTCGGAACGCCCTGCAGGTTGACGTTGCCGGCGCGGATCTGCTTGCCGACCCGGCGCGCGCTTTCGACGGTGTCACCGGTGACGTAACCGGCCAGACCATACGGCGTGTCGTTGGCGATCTTGACCGCCTCGGCTTCGTCCTTGGCACCGAGGATCGTGAGCACCGGTCCGAAGATTTCCTCACGGGCAATGGTCATGTCGTTGGTGACGTCGGCGAAGATGGTCGGGCGCACGTAGAAGCCCTTGTTGACGCCCTCGGGCAGACCGGGACCACCGGCCACGAGGGTTGCACCTTCCTCGATGCCCTTGTGGATCAGCGCCTGGATCTTGTCCCACTGGATGCGGGACACGACCGGGCCGATGGTGGTGCCGTCCGCACGGGGATCGCCGGCCTTGGTCTTGTCGGCGACCGCCTTCGCGATGGCGGCGACTTCCTTCATCTTCGACAGCGGCACGATCATCCGCGACGGCGCGTTGCACGATTGTCCGGAGTTGTTGAACATGTGCATGACGCCGCCGGTGACGGCCTTGGTGAGGTCGGCACCTTCCAGGATCACGTTCGGCGACTTGCCGCCGAGTTCCTGGCTGACACGCTTCACGGTCGGCGCGGCGCGCTTGGCGACATCGACGCCGGCGCGGGTCGAGCCGGTGAACGAGATCATGTCGATATCCGGATGCTCGCTCATCGCGGCACCCACCTCGGGGCCGAGGCCGTTGACGAGGTTGAACACACCCTTCGGCACGCCGGCTTCATGGAGGATTTCCGCGAAAATCAATGCCGAGGTCGGTGTGAATTCCGACGGCTTCAGGATCATGGTGCAGCCGGCGGCAAGCGCGGGCGCGACCTTGCAGGCGATCTGGTTCAGCGGCCAGTTCCACGGCGTGATCATGCCGATGACGCCGACGGGCTCGCGCAGCACCGTGGCGGTGCCGAGGTTTTCCTCGAAGTGATAGTTCTTCAGCACTTCCAGCGTGGAAGCGATGTGGCCGAGGCCGGCGCCGGCCTGCAGGCGCTCTGCCATCGGCAGCGGCGCGCCCATTTCGTCGGAAACGGCAGCGCCGATGTCCTTCATGCGGCCCTTATAGATCTCGATGATCTTTTCCAGGAGCGCGACGCGCTCCTCGCGGCTGGTCTGCGAGAAGGTCACGAAGGCGCGCTTGGCGGCAGCGACGGCCTTGTCGAGATCGGCCTTCGAGCCGAGCGCAACCTCATACATCGCCTCTTCGGTCGCCGGATTGACGACGGGCGTGGACTTCTTGACGGCGGGATCGACCCAGGCGCCGTCGATGTAGAATTGCATACGGTTGACCATCGGAAACCTCGTTATTTCACAGGACGGAAGGATTAAGGGAACGGGGGCGTTCGGCAGGCATCCTTGCACGAAAATCCCGGCAATTGAACCCGCCATATGCGGGATGCCGCGTCGCGGCAGGCACCGGATATAAGGTCAGGCGCGTGACGGATGCAAGACGGTAACCGTCGCCCCGGCGAAGGCCGGGGCCCATACGCCGTGAACTCTCATTTTGGCACTCCGGCCGACACCGATTAACACAACCACTGCTGCGGAGTATGGACCCCGGCCTTCGCCGGGGCGACGCGTCACACCGCCATCTTCCGATGCCGCACCGGCGCCCCCACCGTGAGGCTTTCCGCCGCATCGATGATGGCGTTGGCGTCCATGCCGTGGTGGCGGTAGAGGTCGGCGATGGTGCCGGTCTGGCCGAACTGCTCGACGCCCAGCGCCTCCACCCGGTGGCCGCGCACGCTGCCGAGCCAGCCCAGTGCGGCCGGGTGGCCGTCGATCACGCTGACGATGCCGCAGTCGCGCGGCAGCGGCGCCAGCAATTGTTCGATATGGCTGAGATGCGCCACGCCGCGGCGGTCGCGGCGCAGTTTTCGCGCCGCGGTCCAGCCTGAATGCAGCCGGTCCGCCGAGGTCACCGCCAATAGTCCAACGTCCCGGTGGCTCTCCCCGATGAAGCCGACCGCCTCGATCGCCTCGGGCGCGACCGCGCCGGTATAGGCGATCACGACGTCGCAGTTCGCACCCGGCTTGCGCAGCCAATAGGCGCCGTCGGTGATCTCGCGCTGCAGGTCCGGCGTCATGATCCGCTGCGGCTGGTCGATCGTCCGCGTCGACAACCGCAGATACACCGACCCGCCCTCACCGGCTTCGCGCTGCATGTGCTGGAATCCCCAGCCCATGATCACGGAGAGTTCATCGACAAAGGCCGGCTCGAATGAGGCCAGGCCGTCCTGTGCAATGCCGATCAGGGGCGTGGCAATCGACTGGTGCGCGCCGCCTTCCGGTGCCAGCGTAATGCCCGACGGGGTCGCCGCCACCATGAAGCGCGCGTCCTGGTAGCAGGCGTAATTCATCGCATCGAGGCCGCGCTGGATGAAGGGATCGTACAGCGTGCCGATCGGCAGCAGCCGCTCGCCGTTGATCTGGTGCGACAGACCCAGCGCCGAAAGCATGATGAACAGGTTCATCTCGGCGATGCCGAGCTCGAGGTGCTGGCCCTTGGGCGAGAAATCCCAGTTGAAGGTCGAGGGGATTTTCTCCTGGCGGAACAGATCGTGATTTTCCGCCTTCGCAAACAGCCCGCGCCGGTTGACCCAGGCGCCAAGATTGGTCGACACCGTCACGTCAGGCGACGTGGTGACGATGCGCGAGGCCAGTTCGGTATCGCCGCGCGCGAGTTCGTTGAGCACGAGGCCAAAGCCCTGCTGGGTCGACATCTGCGCCGCCGGCTTGAAGGCGAGCCGCTCGGGCACCTCGATCACGGGCGCGGTCAGGCGCCGGCGGCCCTCGGCGTTGAACGGCGCTTCGGTGAGGAACACTTCGAGATCAGCTGCATCCTGCGACAACCCTTCGAACTTCTCCCATTCATGACCGGGGCGGATGTTCTGCGCCGCACGCCATTTTTCCATCTGCGCGACCGTCATCAATCCCGCGTGGTTGTCCTTGTGGCCCTGCATCGGCAGGCCGACGCCCTTGATGGTGTAGGCGATGAAGCAAACCGGGCGATCATGGTCGATCGACTCGAAGGCATCGATCATGCTGGTCATGTCGTGGCCGCCGAGATTGGACATCAGCGCCAGCAGTTCCTCGTCACTGCGGCGATCGATCAGTTGGGTGACCTGCCCCTGATCGCCGATGTCGTCCTGCAGATGTTTGCGGAATGCCGCGCCGCCCTGGAAGCACAGCGCGGCATACATCTGGTTCGGGCAATTATCGATCCAGCGCCGCAGCGCCTCGCCACCGGGCTCGGCGAACGCCGCCTGCATCAGCGTGCCGTATTTCACGATTCTGACGTCCCAGCCGAAATTGCGGAACATGGATTCGAACTTTTCCCAGAGCCCTTCGCGCACCACGGCGTCCAGGCTCTGGCGGTTGTAGTCGACCACCCACCAGGTGTTGCGCAGCCCGTGCTTCCAGCCCTCGAGCAACGCCTCAAAGATATTGCCCTCATCCATTTCGGCGTCGCCGACCAGCGCGATCATGCGCCCCTCGGGACGATCTTTCATCCAGCCATGCGACTTGACGTAATCCTGCACCAGCGAGGAGAACAGGGTTTGCGCCACGCCGAGGCCGACCGAGCCGGTGGAGAAATCGACGTCGTCGGCATCCTTGGTGCGCGACGGATAGGATTGCGCGCCCTTGAAGCCGCGGAAATTCTCCAGCTTCTCTCGGGTCTGATGCCCGAACAGATACTGGATGGCGTGGAACACCGGGCTCGCATGCGGCTTCACCGCGACGCGGTCCTGCGGCCGCAGCACCGAGAAATACAGCGCCGACATGATGTTGGCGAGCGAGGCCGAAGAGGCCTGATGGCCGCCGACCTTCAGGCCGTCGGCGTTGGCGCGGATGTGATTGGCGTGGTGGATGGTCCACGACGACAGCCACAGTACCTTGCGTGCCAGCGCGGACAATAATTCCAGGCGTGCGGGCTCGATGGGCATGGCGTTGCTCCGGACTCGGGGTCAGGGTCAAATTTTACCGGGCATCAGGCCCCCAGAAATCTCAAATTTACGCGACATACCGGCCATAATTGGGATAAAATCCCAATCCGAACCCCATTATCCAGAGTTCATTCCAATGCACGCCCTCGACGCCATCGACCGCAAGATCCTCAGCCTGCTGCAATCCGACAGCCGCATGACCATGCAGGAGCTCTCCGAGAAGGTCGGACTCTCGGTGTCGCCCTGCCACCGCCGGGTGAAATTGCTCGAAGAGCGCGGCGTCATCACGCGCTATATCGCCACCGTCGACCAGAAATCGCTGGGCCTGCACGTCAGCGTCTTCATCTCGATCAAGCTGGCGCGGCAGAAGGAAGAAGACCTCAACCGGTTTGCCAAGGCGATCTCGAAATGGGACGAGGTGCTGGAATGCTATCTGATGACGGGAAATCGCGATTACCTGTTGCGCGTCGTCGCCGCTGATCTGTCGTCCTACGAGGCGTTTTTGAAAAACAAGCTGACCCGGCTGGACGGGATCGCGTCGATCGAGTCGAGCTTTGCGCTGAGCCAGGTGAAATACTCGATCGCGCTGCCGGTGTGAGGAAAAGCACTCATCTCTCGTCGTCCCGTCTTTCGTCGTCCCGGCGAACGCCGGGACCCATACTCCGCGGCGGTTATTTTGCGAAAGGTATCTAACGTCAGCGCTCTCACCGATGGGCCGCGGCGTATGGGTCCCGGCTCAAGGCCGGGACGACAGGGGTGTATGTTGTTGCACCATCATCCAAAACGCAGTTTCGCATTCTCGCGACGCATTGCGCCCGAGGTTTGCTGGAAACCTCCCGCCCTCTCATCAAGAGGGCGCAGGGAAGACCGGGTGCGCGCTGCACCCGCGGTCCCGTGTGCGGTTTGCACAAAACAAAGTGCACACGAGCATACAGGGCAGCGGAGAACACCCGGCCTTCCCTGCGCAATGGCTTTACGGCTTATGCCGTGCTCTCCCCGGAGACGAGTTCTGGGTTGACTCCGTCGCTGCCATTTCCGCTTGCGCTTCTCCGACAGCTTGACGCCTGCAACGGGCGCCAGGACCACACGGTTTTGCCGTACGCTTATCCACGCCGTCGTCGAGGCGTAA
>NZ_JAFCLY010000076.1:0-19786 GCF_018130185.1 Bradyrhizobium sp. AUGA SZCCT0182
ACGACCTCCCATAAACCCCGCAACGCCCGCCTCGATCGCCCCATCTTAATCGAGGCACCGAGACTTACGACCCATACGCCGCGGCCGCGCTGATTTAGGCGGTGCACGACGACTTCCTTAACTCACAACGCCCTGTGGTAATGGGTCCCGGCTCAAGGCCGGGACGACACCTGTTGTGTGGCTACACGTGCCGCTCAGCAGCTCACGCCTTCTCCAGCGCTTGCGCAAAATCCTCGATCAGGTCATCCGCATGCTCGAGCCCGGCGGAGAAGCGAATGAAGCCTTCGCTGATGCCGAGTTCGGCGCGCGCCTCCGGCGTCAGACGCTGATGCGTCGTGGTCGGCGGATGGGTGACGAGGCTCTTGGCGTCGCCGAGATTGTTCGAGATCCGCGAGATCTGCAGCGCGTTGAGGCAGCGGAACGCGGCCTGCTTGCCGCCCTTGACCTCGAAGCCGACCAGGGTCGAGCCGGCGCGCATCTGCCGCTTCACCAGTTCGGCCTGCGGATGATCTGATCGCCCGGGATAGATCAGCCGCGAAATCTTCGGATGCTTCGCCAGCGCATCGGCCACCTTGCCCGCGGTCTCGGTCTGCGCGCGTACACGTACCGCCAGCGTCTCCAGTCCCTTCAGCAGCACCCAGGCGTTGAACGGCGACATCGACGGGCCGGTATGGCGCATGAAGTTATGGAGGTGCTCGGCGACGAACGCTTCCGAGGCCAGGATGATGCCGCCGAGGCAGCGGCCCTGGCCGTCGATGTGCTTGGTGGCGGAGTAGACAACGACGTCGGCGCCGAGCGTCAGCGGGCTCTGCCAGATCGGCGTGGCGAACACATTGTCCACGATCAACCGTGCGCCGCCACTGTGCGCGATCTCGGCAATCGCCGGGATATCGAGCACGTCGAGCGTCGGATTGGTCGGGCTCTCCAGGAAGAAGGACTTGGTGTTCGGCCGCAACGCGCGCTGCCACTGGTCGAGATCAAGACCGTCGACCAGCGTCGTCTCGATCCCGTAGCGCGGCAAGAGATCCTGCACCACGTAAAGGCAGGAGCCGAACAGGGCTTTCGAAGCGACCACGTGGTCGCCGGCCCGGAGCGGTGCGAGGATCGCGGTCGCCACCGCGGCCATGCCGGTCGCGGTGGAGCGCGCGGCTTCCGCGCCCTCGAGTTGGATCATGCGGCGCTCGAACATCTCAATCGTCGGATTGGAATAGCGCGAATAGATAAAGCCGGGCTCCTCGCCCTTGAATCGGGCCTCGCACTGCTCCGCGGAGTCGTAGACGTAGCCTTGGGTAAGGAACAGCGCCTCGGACGTCTCGCCGAACTGCGAGCGTAGCGTGCCGCCATGGACAAGGCGGGTTTCGGGACGATAGCGGGTGGTAGACTTAGCCTCAGGCATGTGACCTCCATCGTGACCACCATTGAAAATGGTCACAAAAAACCGGCCTGGAAAAATTTCCACAGGCCGGGATCACACGTGTCCCCGGCCTGTTTAGCGACTTATTTAACGTGGCTGCAAGCCGGCCGGCTCAAATCACCACGGGATAAGTCATGCTGATATTCCCTCGCGCCCTTTTCGTCAAGCCGGCCATCGGATAACCCCTAAATGCCCATATTTATGAGGTTTGGATGACATCTGGGTCATCCTCCCGGGCTCCCTTGAGGACCGCCGTGCCTTTCACGCTGCCGCCCGACGCCAACGGAATTCTGCCCGACCGCATGATCGCGGCGATGGCGGATGCGGGCCTGATCCTGCCGGCCTATCCCTTTGTCGAGAGCCAGATCCAGCCCGCGAGCCTTGATCTTCGCCTCGGCGACATCGCCTACCGGGTGCGCGCGAGCTTCCTCCCGGGGCCGGGTGCGACGGTCGCCGAGCGTATCGACGAGCTGAAACTGCACGAGATCGACCTCACTGACGGGGCGGTGCTGGAAACCAACTGCGTCTACATCGTGCCGCTCCTGGAGAGCCTCGCGCTGCCGCCGGAGATCGTCGCCGCCGCCAACCCCAAGAGCTCGACCGGGCGGCTCGACGTGTTCACCCGCGTGATCGCGGACGGCACCCGCCGCTTCGACATGATCGGCGCCGGCTATCACGGGCCGCTCTATGCCGAGATCAGTCCGAAGACGTTTCCAGTGCTGCTGCGCGAGGGATCCCGGCTGTCTCAAGTGCGCTTCCGCACCGGCGACGCCATCCTCAACGCGGACGAGCTGGACGCGCTGCATGAGGCCGAGCGGCTGGTCGATATCGACGACGCCGATCTCGCCAATGGCGTGGCGCTGAGCGTCGATCTGAGCGGCGCGAATTCCGGCGGTTTTGTCGGCTACCGCGCCAAGCGCCACACCGGCGTGGTCGATGTCGACCGCCGCGGCGGCTATGCGGTCGATGAATTCTGGGAGCCGATCGCGGCGCGCCCGGACGGCAGCCTGATCCTCGATCCCGGCGAGTTCTATATTCTGGCGTCGAAAGAGGCGGTGCAGATTCCACCGGATTACGCCGCCGAGATGGTGCCGTTCGATCCTCTGGTCGGCGAATTCCGGGTGCATTATGCCGGTTTCTTCGATCCCGGCTTCGGCTATGCCGGCGCCGGCGGGCAGGGCTCGCGCGCCGTCCTGGAAGTGCGCTCGCGCGAAGTGCCCTTCATCCTCGAGCACGGCCAGATCGTCGGCCGTCTGGTCTATGAAAAGATGCTGGCGCGGCCCGACGCCATGTACGGACAGCGCATCGGCTCGAACTATCAGGCGCAGGGCCTGAAGCTAAGCAAGCATTTCCGGTTGTAGCCTCGCTCTCCGTCATTGCCTGCGACAAACGCGAAGCGGTTGCGCAAGGGAGCGTTAGCGAAGAAGCAATCCATGCTCTCCACGCGTAGTGGCATGGCTTGCTTCGCTGGCGCTCGCAATGACGGCTGATATATGCTCGTCGCCAACAACGAATGAAGGCGGGAGAGAACATGAGCGGCGAGCAAGCAGCCCGGGAAGCGCAATGGGCGAAGTGGCGCAGCGTCGCCGATCTCTATCACGCGTTCTTCACCGGCCTCGTTCTCACCGTCGTCTCCCGCCGCGGCACGGCGGACGCCGCCGAATTCGTGTTCCGGGTGTTTCGCCGCCAGCAGCAGGAACGCTTCCTGCCGGGGCTGGAAAAACTCGGGCTCAGCCATCTGCCGCCGGCGGTCGCGGCTGCGCGGTATCATTATCTCTCCAACTGGATCGGCGGCGTCCATGTCGAATACATGTACGAGACCGATCGCAAGGCCTGGATCCGTTATCCGCCGCCGCGCTGGATCTGGCGGGGGACCGCGATCTGCGGCGTGCCCGGCGAAGTGTCGCGCGCGATGCTGCGGGGATGGCACGGCAATAACGGCGTGGCGCTCGGCAATCTCAATCTCGGCTTCGTCTGCACCAAGCAAAGCGTCGAAGGCCAGGATGGCCTCGAAGGCTATTACTGCGAATACGATCATCCGCTCGACCTAGATGCGCGGATGGTGTTCGCGCGGCATCTCGAAGCGCCGCGCTTCGATCCCGCCACCGCGCCGGCATTGCCTGTTGCAGGCTGGCCGAAGCCGCGGTTGGAAAAGGCCTATCGCAACTACGCGATGGAATATGTGAAGACCGCGGCTCCCGTGATGGTGCAATGCTTCGGCCCGGAGGATGCCCGATATCTGTTGCACCTCACCGGCAAGCTGATCGGCATGCAATATTTCGACGAGATCGCGCAAAACCTCGGGGCGAGCCGCGGCGGGCCGAAGGAATTTGCCAGCTTCCTGCGTGCGCTGTTCGAGGCGCAGGATGATGCGGTTGAGATCAGCGAGTCCAATGGTACGTTCGAAATCCGGCAGCAGAGCTGGAAGCTGATGGCCGATGTCGGCGATTATCACCCGGCCTGCGCCAGTGTCCTGCAGGGATTGTTCGAGGGTCTGGCGGCCGGCTGCGGCCGCCATATTCCGGTCCATTTGAAGCCGCCAACCGGCGGAAAGGCACCGTTCGTCTGGTCGATCGGCTAAAGAGAGCGCGCTCGCCTGCAATCGCGCAGGGCCCCATTGCGTTGCGCGCACGCGGAATCAGGCCTTGCCGTGCTAGGAAACAGCTCGGCGCAGCGAGATAATGCGCCCAAAATATTGAATGGGCGCGCGACCTTAAGGTTGCCTTTCGCGCGCGGGAGCAGAAATGTCCGATATCGGCGTTGCCGAAATTCCCGTCGACGAGGAAGAACGTCCGCTGCCGCCACCGCCGCCGCCGGCGAAGAACGCGCTGATCGACGGTCCGATCCTGCGCACGCTGCTGTGGCTCGCCTGGCCCAACGTCATTGCGCTCTCGGCCGGCACCTGCGTGGTGATCGCCGAGACGTCCTATATCGGCCGGTTAGGGGTGGAATCGCTGGCCGCGATGGCGCTGGTGTTTCCCTGCGTGATCCTGACCATGACGATGTCAGGTGGCGCCATGGGCGGCGGCGTTGCGTCGGCGATCGCGCGCGCGCTCGGCGCCGGTGATACCGAGCGGGCGTCGGTGCTTGCCGCGCATGCCTTGCTGATCGGCCTCTGCTTCGGGCTCGTCTTCATGCTGGGCATGCTGATCTTCGGCCCCAAGTTGCTGGAATTGCTCGGCGGCCGCGGCAACGTGCTGACGCAGGCGATCGGCTACACGCAGATATTCTTCGGCGGTGCTGTCGTGCCGTGGCTGATGAACACGATGGCCGGCATCCTGCGCGGCACCGGCAACATGAAATTGCCGTCGCTGCTGATGCTCATTTCCGCCGTCTGCCAGATCATCCTTGGCGGCACGCTCGGTCTCGGCCTCGGGCCGATTCCGCAGTTCGGCATGCGCGGCGTCGCCGCCGGTTCGCTGATCGCCTTTATGGTCAGCATCTCCGTGATGACGTGGTATCTGTTTTCCGGCCGTGCGCGCGTCGTTCCCAAGCTCATCGGCCTGCGGATTCGCTGGGCGATGTTCATCGACATCCTCAAGGTCGGCGCCATCGCCTGCTTCTCGCCGCTGCAGTCGGTGCTGACGATCAGCATATTCACCTACATGCTGGCGGGTTTCGGCACCGAGATCCTGGCCGGTTACGGCATCGGCGCGCGGCTCGAATTCATGCTGACGTCGATCGCCTTTGCGGTCGGCATCGCGACGGTGCCGATGGTCGGCATGGCGATCGGCGCGCAGCGCATCGCGCGGGCCCGCAGGATCTGCTGGATCGCGGGAGGCGTGGCCTTTGTCGGGGTCGGCGCGCTTGCGACCTTGATCGCGATCTTCCCCGACATCTGGGTCAAGCTCTTCACCGACAATGCGGGCGTGCGCGCCGCAAGCCGGCAGTATCTGTCTACGGCGGCGCCGATGTATGCCTTCCTCGGCCTCGCCACGACCTGCTATTTTTCATCGCAGGGCGCGGCCAAGGTGCTCGGCCCCGTGCTGGCGCAGACCGCGCGGCTGGTGTTCATCATCATCGGCGGCTGGTGGCTGTCGACGCACGATGCCACCGCCACGGACTACTTCATGCTGACGGCAGCATCGATGATGCTGCTCGGTCTGCTGTCCTGCGCAAGCGTGATCCTGACGCGGTGGGGACCGAAGCAGGGTCCCCTTGCCAAGGCTCGTCCGGCGCTGTCGTAGCTCAGCGCCGCCGATGACGCCGGCCGTGACGGCTGCCACCCATATTGGCCATGCGCATCAGCTGCGGAATCATGCTCATCATCTCGCCGCCGCCAGGGCCGCCGAGCATGCCCATGATGTCGCCGCCGCCCATGCCGCCCATGTTGACGCCATAGCCGTCGGCCATGCCGCCGCCATAGCCGCCACCGAAGCCGCCGGGGATTCCACCGCCGCCCATCATGCCACCAAAACCACCGCCTCCACCTTCCATCATGCGGCCCATCATCGGCCCCATGGTCTGCATCATCATGCCAAAGCGGCGCTTGCCCATCTTCGCCTTCATCATTTCCAGCATCGGCGCCATCTGAGTCATCATGTCGTCGCCGCCACCGCCACCGAAGCCGGCGAATTGCGCTTTCGCCGGCGTCGTCGTCAGGGCAAACAGCAGCAGCAGCGTGGCCGCCTGACACACAACCTTGTCAGCTCCAGTCATGGTTCGACCTCCCAATGCGCCGCGGCCCGCGGAGGCGGTGCCATCCGGGCGCAAATGGTGACGCTAGGAGCGGACGAAAGGCTGATCTGTGCGACAGATCACGGTGCTCGGCGTCGGGCGGTGAACTCGGTATTGACACGCCAGCTCGCGCCGTTGTCGGCGGAGATCTCGCCGCGCCAGAGGAACGAGTTAGGTGTGATCTCGGAAAAACTCCAGCGCATCAATTGGCCGTCCGGCCGCGTGCCGTGCTGCACGATGTCACGGCCTTCAGCACGCCCGATCATCTGCAGAAAACTTCGCGCCACCGGGTCGGTCCACTGGATCCGCCAGGCGTCGATATCGGGATCGTAGACCCGCAGCGTCGTGCCATAGGAATTGATCTTGGCGGTGGCGTCGCCGTGGCGCCCTTCGCCACGCGGCGGTACGATCCAGACATCCTGTATCGCGCGGCCTTCCAGCGCCCAGCCGAAATGCCATTCACCGGCGCGGCGGCGCTCGCGGCCGTCGTCGGCAAATTGCCTGACGTCAAGATCCCAGGAGCCGATGAAGCGTCCGTACAGGTCCATCTTGCCGGCGCGGTCGGCTGAGGGACCGACCGCGCCGAGCGCTTCGAGAAACGCGGAAATCATGCCGCGGCTTTCCCAAGCGCGTTCTGCATCGCCAGCGCCGCCTGATCCATCTGCGCGTTCATGTAAGGCGCGATTTCATGCGGCAGCACGTCGACGGTCCAGGCCAGCCGGCTGCGGCCGTTGCCTTCCGCGGTCACCTGCACCGAGGCGCTGTGCTGTTTGATCCGTTCGCTGACGACAGCATAAACCAGCCGCCGCCGTGCATCGTCGCAATCGACCAAAAGTTCGCGCGCCACCGTGCCATTGGAAAACGTCACGATCCGCGCGTCGCCGTCGAGGCGGGTGTCGAGCACGAAGCCGGGCACCAGCCGCGTATGCAACGCCCCGAAGTCGCGCACCGCGTCCCAGACGTCATTGGGATTGGCGTCGATGATGATGTCCTTGTGGATGGAAGCCATGAGGCAGGGTCCTTCAAATGAGAATGAGAGGCATCGGTCCGTAGGGTGGGCAAAGGCGCACTTCGCGCTGTGCCCACCATCTATCCACACCGTTGTCTTGAATGGTGGGCACGCTTCGCTTTGCCCACCCTACGGTGCGCACCTACGTACAAACCGCCTCGACATTGTTGCCGTCAGGATCGATCAGGAACGCCGCGTAGTAGGTCGGGCTGTAATCGGCCCGTGCGCCCGCGCCCCCATTGTCGCGGCCACCGGCCTTCAGCCCCTCGGCGTGGAATTTCTTGATCGCGGCATGATCGGGCGCGCGGAACGCGACATGGGCGCCGGTGCTGCCAGCGCCCTTGTGCAGATGCAGCCAGAGCGCGGGTTGGTCCTTGGGGCCGAAGCCGGCGCCGGAATCATCGCGCGAGCACAGCACAAAGCCGAGGGGCGCGAGCGCTGCCGTATAGAAGCGCACGCTGGCGTCGAGATTTCCGACGCGTAATCCGATGTGGTCGTACATTGCTGTTCTCCAGTGAGAAGTGCGCGCGGGAATGCCGCGCAACCTGGAGAAACCCTAGCTAGTTGAGGGCAAGCCGTTCTTGGAGAATCTTGCGCTTCCCCCGCGAGGCCTGGCGGAACCGCAGCGGCGAGGCACCGGCGGCGCGGTGGAACGTGCGCACGAAATTGGAGAGGTCGCCGAAGCCGACGTCATAGGCGATGGCGGTGATCGGGCTGTCGTCATCGGCCAGCCGCCGCGCCGCATGGCGCAGCCGCGAGCGCAGCAGATATTGGTGCGGGGTGACGCCGAGCACGTCGGAAAACAGCCGCAGGAAATGGAACGGGCTGATGCCGGCTTGCGCGGCGGCATCTTCCAGGTCGATTTCGCGGTGCGAATTGGCATCGATCCACAGCGCGGTTTCCACCGCGCGGCGGCGGTCGCGGGCGGCGTCGGGACCAGTCTTGCGTGGCTTGCCGGAAACCACCTCGACAAAGCGGCTGGCGAACACCTGCCCGATCTCGTCGAGGCCGATGTCGCTGTTGCCATCTGCCGCCGCCTGCGCCAGTTCGCCGAGCACCATCAGTTCCGGCAGCGGCGGCGCCGAGCCGATCTGCCAGATATCCCTGGCTTCGCTGATCGCATCGACCAGTTCCGGCCCCAGGAAGAACGACAGGCACTCGTCGCCGCAGACGTGATCATGGGTGCAGGTATATTCGTCGCCGGGATGGCCGATCAGCACCGATCCCGCCACCAATTCACTGAACTTGCCGCGGCAGTGCAGGCCGAAACTGCCTTTGCGGACATACGAAATCGAGTGGCAGCGGTGCAGCTCGGCAAAAGGCTTATCGCCGGGTCCCGCGCTGCAGCGGAAATCGGATACCGAAATGGATTTGCGCTCGAGCAGGGTGGTCGCGGCCATCCCGTAAATTTAGGTAGGCGGGCGCGGCGGCGCAACCGGCAGCAGCACGTCGAACAGGGTCTTGCTGGCGGTCGGGTGGGTGCCCTCGATCGACAGCAGCCGGCGCTTGGAGATGGCGCCGCCGTTCGGCGAGATCTTGTCGGCATAGTGCCCGGCCTCGAGCACGCGATGGCAGGGCACGATGATCATGAAGGGGTTGCGGGCGATCGCCTGCGCCACCGAATACACCGCGCCCGAGGCGCGTAGCGCACTTGCGACCTCGCCATAGGTACGGGTCTCGCCGCGCGGGATGGTGCGGGCGAGCTGATAGACGCGCTGGTTGAAGGCGGGAATCCCGGTCATGTCGAGCGCGACATCGGAAAGGTCGCTGTAGCCGCCGCGCAGCAACGCCACGATGCCTTCGATCGCGATGGCGACATTCTCCGGAGGGCGAAGTTCGCGGGCGTCGGGATAAAGCTGGAACAGCCGCCGTCTGGTGTCGATCTCGCGGGCTTCCGGGAGCTGCACGCCCATAACGCCGAACTCGCCCCATGCGATCCCGCACCGGCCGATCCCCGTGTCAAAAATGCTGTAGCCACGCCCCGCCATACGCCACCAACCCCGGCAGGATCATAACACCGTCATCAAAGTGCGCATCTGGAATCTTTGTAAGCCGTTAAGGGCCTGGGGGCGGGAAGGCGCGGGTACCGCTTGGCGGAACGCCCGGGGTCGGCTAATCAGGGGGAGCGCAAATGCGTTCGCGGGCGTAGTTCAATGGTAGAACGGCAGCTTCCCAAGCTGCATACGAGGGTTCGATTCCCTTCGCCCGCTCCAATACTTAACCGAAGTTGTTGGGAAAGTTTTGTCAGCGGTTTTGCTGGATTTGTTCATTCTCTGGTCTCCAATTTCTTGATCCTTGCTTTGATTGCGGCTGCGCGGCCGACGTAGCGACGAATGATCTTCTCGACGGACCCTTCTTCCCACGCGAGCGTTTCGGCGATCTCACGCATACTAAAGCCGGCAATGTAGAACTTCGTCGCTGCTGTTCCCCGCAGGTCGTTAAAATGCAGATCTCGTTCCGACATGCCGGCGTCGATCTTGGCTTTGTTGAACGAGCTACCGAAACCATCGGCCGTCCACGGTCTACGCCGGCTGCTGGTCAGGATCGTTGTCGCGCGCTTCGGAATGCGGGCGAGCACAGCGCGCAGACCGTCGTAGAGCGGAATGATGGCCTCCCGCTTTCCTCGGCTCTTGCCCGTTGCCAGGATAATCGCGCCTTCCGACTCGTTCACATGCGACCACGACAGGCGCATGAGATCGCCGAGACGGAGGCCGGTATGCGCAGCCAAATCAACGGTGTTCGCGATCTCGGCAGAGCAGGGCTTCTTGCCGCCAGCCTTGAGCTGAGCAATGTCAGCGTCCAGCCAGATGATCTCTGACCGGTCGTTGTTATAGAGGTGTTTGATCCCCTCACAGGGATTGCCAGCAATTCTGCCCAGTTCGACGCCGTGAGCCACGACACGCGAGAGAACCTGAAGCGCATAGTCAGCGGTGCGCGGCGTGTCGGCCCATTGGTTGCGCCAGCGGCGGATCACTGGCCGAATTTTCTCGGGCCGATCAAACTGCGCGATGCGCAGTTCGCCAAAATAATCGGAGACTCGGTCGAGCCACTTGCCCCATTGAGACCGCGTAGATTCCGCAAGCTTCTTGTACTCTCCGCTCCCCTTATAGTCAGTGACTACGAAGCGGAAGCGGTTCTTGTCTGGCATGCGGTGGTGCTCGATCGCCTCATTGTAGGAGGCCATGAACTCCGGGGAGCCGGGTTCACCGCGGAGGCGAGGGCCCTTGCGCCAGGCATAGTAGTAGACCTTGCCCTTGGACCTAACCTTCGCGATACCCTTCAATTCAACCCTCACCATGGCGCGCCTCAAACTCAGCGAGTTCGCGGTCCAATTCATCAACCGTCCCAGACATGGCAATCGGGGGGGCGTTGAGGTCGAGGACAATCGAACCGTCGCCGCGAAATTCGGCGCGCTTAAAACCGGCTCTCACCGCAGCCTTAAGGACCCTGGTGACGCTGGTCTGGTTAAAGGGTTGCGCGCTGCGCGGCATCAGCCAGCGATCCTCTCCGGCTGTTTTTCCATCCGCGCGCGAAGGCTACGGATGATTTCGCTATTCTGGCTTGCGCCGTTGTACGAGGCTTCGCTTTCGAGCCACGTCTTCACGTCCCTGGGCAAACGAACGAGCAGCCGCTCGGCTTCCTCACTTTTAACCATTTCAGGTATCCTCTCGTTTGAGAAACTCGCCGTCGATTCAGGTAGGTAGGTCAGGATAATAACCGGCGTATATCGGCGAGGCCACGCGGGTTGTCGAAATAGTTGCGCTGACCACTCCGCATCTCAAAATGTCAAAAGTGCTTGTTTTGAAGATAGATGAGCAAACATGGCACCCTCCCTAGAGAACACTCACGCCGTACTCCGAACGGAGGGATTAAATCACGCCTTCGTTACCGCGCACCTCTGATGCAAGCCGGCCCGCGCACCATCGGCACAAACGGCCCCGGCGCGGGGGACGCTATGCTGCACCAAGGCCGCCAACCCAACGGGGGTTTTCTCCCGATTGTCCGTGCCCGGCCTAACGTTTCCCGTGAAAATGCGCCGTAACACTGCGGACAATTCACCCGTGCGCGCCTATGCGCACAGGTGGGAGCACTGTCGGATGCCAGCCAAGCACTTGCCGAGCAATGGCAAAGCAAATGCCGATCTTGAAGCAGGCGCGGCCGGCGTACAGGTCGGATCAGGCGCATACCGACCGCCAAGCAATGCTGCGCCGGATGCAGGCGAGAGTTGCTATTTCATCAAACCTCCCCAGCAGGAGTCAGTAGCCTAATGGCATCCAAGGGCGACCGAGAACGCAACAAACTGATGAAGGTGGCGCAGATGATAACGACTGTCCGTCCCAAATCCGCCGGAGTAAAATAACGCAGATCCTGCTCGGGTGACCGAAGTTTTCCGACCGGGAACGTCGTTCCAACTGCGTGCACGGTTCAAATCAGTGCAGAGCCATGCGTGCTATGAATCACATACGCCAACCTGATCCCTGCGTATTTCCCCGGTTACTGGCTGGCGGGAATGGTCTCGCCCCAATGACAGGGGATTTTCAAAATGATTACTCTCAAAATCACCGCTATTTTGGCCATCTGTGCCGGGACATTGACCGCGCTGGCATCGAGCGAAGTCGGCGCCGAACTTGTTCTCGCCATTGTCAGCCTCGTATAAGGCTCCGTTTTCGCGGGCAAAGAAAAACCCGCCGGTAATATACAATCGAATCTTCCCTGGGGCGGCGGCCCAAGACATTGGGCTATGCCCGGGCTAACGCGCCGCCTCATCGATTCCCAACTGCCACCTCGGCAACACCCGAAAGGATGTGCGCTCGACCGAAACCCGCGCGGCCTTACGCTCGCCGAAAAAGCGCCAACGGCGACCAAAGTTAACGCAACTTGTGAAATCGTTCCGAGCTACTTTGGAGTACCTCCGCGGCCTCTTCGTAAACAAGCCGTCCGTTTGGAACGCTAGGCCGGGACAGTAGTTTGAAATTTCATTCTAAGTGGTGTTTTTTATCGTGGAGTAAAATTGTGAGTGACGTGCAAGAATTTAATAGACTGGTCGTCGGCGCTCGCTTCAAAATGAGTGAACTCGGAGCTACTCGATTGCGATGGCTGGCCGGCAATACAGGGATCGTTGTCGAGGTTTCCCAGCGCAATACTGGCGTCACCGTGCTGTTCGATGGTGCCCCCAGACCAACTTGCTTGCACAGGGATTTTATCACCCCGATCTCGCGGTAGCGTATCGGCCGGCTTTGTAGAGGGCTGGGGCTGAACGCCAACGGGCAATAAGGAAGGGACTGATCGTCCAAAGGAGAGGTGACGATGGACGGAAAGATATTCAACAGCGAAGGACAGTACGTCGCCGTCATCATTGCAAACGAAATTTATAACCTATCCGGACAGAAGCTGTATGACCTCCGCGGTCAAAAGGTCTACAAACCAACGGGCGAACTCGTCGGACACCTTAGCTCTGCCGGTGCTGACAAACGGCTCGACAAATCGAGCGACCGATTGTTTCCCAAACTAACAACAGGCCGCGCTAGGTTGGGGGACTGAAGCCAACCATGTCCATATCTGCCAAACTCATCGAGTTGGTGCCTGAGGGCGAAGCGAACGCGGTCTCGGGCCGGGTGCTCTGGCAGCAGCTGGGCATGTGGTCACCCGTTAGTGTCAAACACACTTTGAAAAAGATGGCCGCAGCGGGTGAAATCGAAAGGAAACACGTTCCGCACCCAACTGGTGAAGTGGGATTGTATTTCAAACAACCGCGCCGGCCGCGATAAGCGCTGGCAGCGTTAGGTGTATCTTTCATAGCCACGAAAAGAGGTAGGTTCGCGCCGCTCCGATCCCCAAGGGATTGATAATTTGCCGGGTAAGGTTGGCCGCGCTTCAATAGCGCATGCCCGAACTCACCCGCCGCTCTCACCCGAACGCTCCGACACTTGGCACGTCTTCTACGGGGACGTTCAGGTCGGCGCGATCGCGGTCCAATCGGGCTTGCCGACACACGCCAAGCAATGGCGCTGGGATTGCGGCTTCTATCCGCTGTCACACCGCGGGGGGTCTCGCTCGGGTTACGCTGCAACCTTCGAACAGGCGCGGTCCGGTTCGAGGCTGCCTGGAAAGACTACCTCCCGAATGCGCGGAAGCTGATTTCAACGAGTATCGCCGCCAACGCGCCTGGACGGCCTGGAAATACGCCATGCACGCCGCTGGCATCATTCCTTTGGAGGCACGGTGCGCAGATAGACGACGATGGCGCTGAGGTCGGCGTCGGTCATGCGGGCATACCATTCAAAACCCATGGGAGGCTTGAGCTGGCTGCCGTTCTTGCCGATGCCCTGGGTGATGGCCCGCTTGATTTCGGCGTCGCTCCACGCGCCTATGCCCTTCTCCTGGTGAGACGTGATGTTGCGGGAGATCGATTCTCCCCACGGGCCGCGAAACGACTGACCGCCGCTGCCAAGGCCATTCGCGAAATCCAAACGGTCATTTACCTTAGGCGTGTGGCACTCCATGCAATGGGCAATCGTGACGAGATAGAAGCCGTGCTTGACTGGTTCGCGCAGGTCAGCGTCGGTCATTCGCTTGTCGGCGCCGGGAGGGACTTCGACATGAAGGGCTGCCTTGTAGACCGGCGCCTGGACCTTGTTCGAAACCGCGGGCACTGAACGCAGATAGGCGACAACCGCGTCGAGATCTCCAGTGGTGAAGACCTTGTAGAAACCATAGGGCATGATCGGCGCGAGCGGGACCCCAGGCGGCCGAACTCCTTCGATGAGTGCCTTTTTAAGGTCGTCTGCACTCCACTTGCCGATACCGCTGTCTGGGTCGGGCGTGATATTCGCGCCCTTGACCGTGAAGGTCGGCTCATCAAACGTCTGCGGCCCGCCCGAATAGAGCTTCGCGGCGTCGATGACGCCGCCCGGTCCGCGCGGCGAATGGCAGTTGCCGCACGTCAATATGCCTTCCACTAGATAGCGCCCGCGTTCCACTGGCGTCTGTGCTTGGGCTGTTGCGGTCAGCATTTCAGCGACCGAGACAAGCACAAAGATCGTCTTCGTGTTGCAGTTTGCCATGACTGACTCCATCGCCTCTGGTTCAGAGCTACGGATGGGTGGTTGGCGACCTCGTAGTCGCTCGCAACGCAAGCGCGCAAGGCTATGCGACGCGTCCCTCGCGTCAGCGCGCACGACGCGTCGAGACGCGCAGACCATTGATGAAACGGTTGGATGCCCGCCGACGGCATGTTCGCTGCCACTTCAAAAAAGGACTTCGGCACGTCCCGTTGGCAGCTCGGTCACAAAGCTACATCATTTACGCGACCTCGGGAAGGAGCCATGGCAGCTTTTGGCACTTATGAGACATGCGACCCGCCTTTACGATGTCCGCTTCCGGGGGAAAACCGGAAGTAGTCTGCCGACGACCAAAGTGACGCGATTGACCCGAAGCGGACATTTTCTCTGCTAGGATCGGTAAGAGGGTCAGCGACCAATCGCTACCGCAAAGTGAGCCAGATGCGATATTGGCTGAATTTGATCATTATGAGTGCGTTGGCGGCCATTGTCGTTGCCGTCCCATATGTCACGTATCGCCTTATCGATCCGCTGCCGCCGCGTCGCTTCGCCATCGCGGCTGGGGCGGCAGGATCGGGGTACGATAACTATGCGAGGCAATACGCTCGCATACTCGCGCGCCATGGTGTCGAGCTGGAGATCCGAAATTTTGCCGGCGCCATTGAAAATCTTGATCAGCTGCGCGATGCCAACTCCGGGGTGCAGGCTGCCCTTACTACCTTCGGCGTCACACAATCATCGGATGCTGGCACCTTTTATTCGCTGGGTGGGGTGTTCGATGCCGCGATATTCATTTTCTACAAAAGCACGGAGCCTGTTACGCTCTTTGCGCAGTTGCGTGGCAAGCGCCTCTCCATCGGCATGCCAGGAACCGCCCTGCGATTGGCTATGCTAGAAATTCTCAAAGCCACTAATGCGTTGGATTCTTCGACCCAACTATTGGATCATCCCGATTACACACGAGCAATCGACGCATTGATGGCGGGCGAAATCGACGTGCTGGTCATTCCACAGCAGGATCTCAACCGCGTGCAGGATACGCTCGACGCACCTGGCGTTCGGCTAATGAGCGTCGCGCAGGCTGAAGCCATCGCCCAGACGATCCCCGGTCTCAAGCACGTAGTGCTCTGGCGAGGTGTCCTTGACCTAGGCCGCGACATCCCGAATTCAAACGTCGATATGCTCGCTTCCCGCAATAGAATGTTGGTGCGCAAGACCCTTCACCCAGCGTTGCAATATTTGCTGCTGGAAGCGATGCGCGAAGTCCACTGGCCCGCGGGCTCGTTCAATCGCCTCGGCGAGTTTCCGGCCGAGCAACCCAGTGATTTGCCTCTTTCTCCAACGGCAGAGGCATTTTACCGATATGGCCCGACCTTCTGGCAACGCTACACGACGTTCTGGCTCTCGTCGCTCCTCAACCGGATAGCATTCTTTATCATTCCGTTCATTTTGACGATTATTCCGCTGGTCGGCTTCGCGCCTCGCATTTATCGATGGCTCCACGTTCGTCGTATCGACCAATTGCACCGCGCTCTGGGGCACTTGGAACGGGAGCTTGCGCAGAAGCCGGATGCAGCATCCCGGGAGGCCGAGTATCTGCAACGAATGGCCAAGATCGAAGCCGACGTGCGGTCCCTATCGGTTTCGCGTGCATTCGAGGTTGATCTGCAGCGGCTCAAGGCGCACTTGCGAATGGTACAAGAAGAAGTTCGTCAAGTGGGCGCGTTTTCCTGAGAGCATGTCTGCTCTTGGCACAAAACGGACATGGCGAGATGTCCGACTTGAGTCCGCTTTCGCGGCGTAAGCGGAAGTCGCCGCGTGAAACTGCCGCTGATGCTGCAAATATCCACGGCAACCCCTTTTCCTTGCGCAGTTGATCCCACGCGTAAACGCTGCGCGCATGGGCGTCGGCACAACACCCAGCCGCGTTTCAGCGCTCAAGCCCGCAGCATTCCGCCGGGGGCGTTCGCAAGCGCTCATGATGCCACCCGTTCGAACGGGATAAGGTCGCCGTTTACTGGATTGAACGGCTCTTCAGGTTCGAGGCCTTCGCGCTCCAGCGCTATCTGCAACTCTTCTTGATCTTCGTCCCAATCAGGCGCCAAGATCGAGCGGCGCTTCAACTCGGCGCGCTCCGTTTTGGCAGACAAGACGCTGCGCTTTTGCGCGTCAGCGATCACCTTCGCCTCTTCGGTGCTGCCGACCATGGCGACGAAATCCGTCGAGACATTCGCCGTGACTTGGTCAGATTGCGCAAGCCACATCGAAGTGAACATCAGCGCTTGGTCGAGCGAATCCTTCAGTGCACAAGACCACGCTTCTATCGCAGAATGCGCTCTGCTGTTGTCGATCGCAGATGCGGTTGCTGTGACGTTGCCCGACTTTTGAACCATCGGTTCCATCGCCAAGCGTCGAAACTCGTCCATCACTCGCTCAGGCGATTTGGCAACCTCTGCGACCAGCGCGGCATCGGGTCCGATGATTTTCCAGTCCGTTTTTCCATCCGCGCCCGATGGCGGCGCAAACAACGTGATACCTGGGCCGATCTCGATTTGAGATGCAGTCTCGCGTTCGCCCGTCGATGCATCGGTCGTCGTTTTGGGATCTGGCGCTGCCATTCCGACACCGACCAGCGTAGGCCAGCCAGAAAAGTTCTCGATCTCGGTGCTGCGAGCCATCGCTCGATAGTGTTCAAGGGACATAATTGCGAGATCGTACAAAGGCGGCTTGACCGCAAACGTTCCCTTGCGCCGGCCAGTGAAAAACAACACGAGCGGAATCTCGGCGATCGTCAGATCACCTTCCGCAATGACTACATAATCGGCGCCCTTGGCCGGTTTTTCCCACAGTTTCCAGTGAGGCTTGCCCGCGTCGTCCAGCTCAAAGTGACGGACACGCTCTACGAACGCCTCCGCAAAGCCATCATGAACCGCGGCACATTCTCGCCAGCGGGCGTGTGTAATAACTTGCTTGCCGTTCCGGGCATCCGTCCGCACGTCTAGAAAATCCTGGGGCCTGATCTTCACCCAGAACGGGCGGACGCCCAGTTCCTTTTCCTCTGCAAGGCTCAGCGGCTCGGTATCCGGGCCGGGAATTACCCGATTGAAGTCCACGAAAATTCCCACGACCCCGAACGTTACGCCGTCATTGAAGATTCCACGAGAAAACACATTGATGTTGTTCCCGAGCATGTCCACGTCAGTGGCGAACGCCTTCATCTCGGTCGATACCTTGCCTTCTACCGTGACGGGCTTGGCAAACGGCCGGGATGTGAGGGATTCAACCGCGGACGGAAAGATCGGACGCCACGGCGCATCAGCCAGTCGGCGCCGATATTTTTGCTCACTCTCGCGGGCAAATCGCGGCAGGTACCGCTCGGCGCCAGCTTTGATCGCGTCGTTGCCCTCCATCACGTCGCTAATCAATCGCCACTGATCGACCATGCAGGTCGTATCGGCAGAGGGCGTATCCGGTCCCGCCGATTGCTTGACAACCTGCGCGCCCACAGAAGCCACGAACCGTTCGCCTCTGCCGAGTAAATTGGAAAGCCACGCCATGCTCTAAATCTCCTTACGCAGCGACCGACGATTTAATTTCTTCCGGCTTGGCGTCTCGCCAACGGCGGGCCTCGAAGTCGTAAACCCGGCAGACATCAACGGGCTTTCCGTCGTGCAGCTGGGTCTCGACGCGGAAAGGAAGCTCGCCATTGTTGGCTTCGGCAGCTTTGGCGATCTGATCGAAAATGCCGCGCTCGCAGCCGATGGTTTCGCGCAATTCATCGCGTGCAGCCGTGACAACTCGCTCCGCGGTGACCACAACCTCGTCAAGGTCGCGCAATTCACCAATAGTCTCGCCGTGGTGGCGTTCGAGCTGTTCATTGACGATGGCCTTATGAACTGATGGATGCAGCCCGCTCAATGCCGGGATTGCCCCGGCAATCGCCGCGGCAACTGCCGGTGTCTGTCGGTTGGCCTTCAAAAACTCTTCGCGCTGCCCTGGGTTCATGGCGCGCATTGCTGAACGGATTTCCTCCTGTTCCTTGCGCTCTTCGTCCGAAGGCTTCGGCAAGGTCAGGCTCGCCGCCTTTGCAGCAATGTCGGCCTTAACCTTCTCGACAACTGTCCGCGCGCGGCGCAATGCCGGCAGAGAATCCGTTAAGGCAACCTCGCCGAGGGCTTCGGTTACACCTAGCGGTGTAAATCGGCGAGTAGCTTCGGTTTCCTCACGCTTGCCACGCAATCCGTCCACGACAGCCAGGCTGTCGATGTAGACTTTCTTCAGCTTGGCGACCGGCGAATCCTCCGGGCCATCGAAGGCAAACGGGCCGATACGCCTGCGGCCCTTTTCGCTGTCAGTCGATGCGGGACCGATGTAGGTGCGGCCAGGCCACGGATGTTTAGAATCGCGGGGTTTATAAAAACGGTTCATTTGTTACTTCCATTCGTAGTAGGAGAACTGCGCGACCGGGATGCGTGATCGACCCGACGCACACCAGACGGCGCCGGCCGCAGCGTTCGCAAAGTCGTCGTGTTCGTTTGGAATGTGATCGATGCGAGCGCCGCGAACGACCAAACCGAGCAACTGCTCCTGAAGCTTCGGAATGTCAGGCAACTCGACTTCGCCAGCGTTTAGCTTCGGTTCCAATTCTTCATAGAGAACCGTTTTCGACTGGCTGCACGGGATGTATGTGATCCCCATGTCTTCGAAATCGTTCTTAAACGTTGACCCCGCATAGTTGTCCCCGGTCACCCGGCGCAGCCCGTACGATTTGAGCAACGTGGCAAATCTCAGCACCGCGTGACGCGGATTGAACGGCGCATCGCCAACCTGCTTGGTCACAAGGTCAACAATCGTCTTGCCGTTTTCCTGATGCGCAATGCCAAGAGTGGCGTCGTCCGACGAACCGCCGGACATATCAACAAAAGCGACGTATTCCTTGCCCTGCTGGAACGAGAGAGATTGCCGCTTGCTCACGATCGCAGACAGCACGTTATCGGGGTCCAGAAAGGCACCCGTGGGGGCGCCCGGCATGTTGAGGTGCAACCGCCTGAACTTGTGCGTCGGCAACCGGCGCCGCTGCTGGTCGATGTAAGCGATACCCTCAGGCCAGGAACCCATTGACGGGTTTGCGCGATACTCTGGCTCCAGCTCGGCAAAATTGGGATCGGTGCAAGTCTCGCCCGAATACCAGCTGAACAGCATGCGGGGGTCGTCGCCGGCAATGCCGCGCTGTTTCAGATCATGCAGCGGAATGCCGGGGGTATTGTAGATCGTGTCATATGACGTGATCCAGATTCTGGTGTCCGGCCTGGTCGGGTCCGGGGCCATCGCTTCAAGCAGGTCGTAGTCGCGCCAGCCGTGGATCTCATCGAGCCCGAGGAACAGGTACGTCTTGCCATGTGCACCGATGCTGTCACGCGCCGGCAGGATTTGCAGGAAGCCCCGACCGTCTACGCGTTTGATCTCTTCGGAGAATATCTCGACCTCGCCGCCGATCTCGTCGGCGTTGGCCTCAACCAGCTTCTTGGCTAGGCTCAGGTCGTCGCCCGCCTGCTTCAGGTCGTTGGCGATGATGTAGCATTCATTGCCCTGGGGGCTTTCGAGGCAGAGTAGGCAATAGATGCC
>NZ_JAFCLY010000077.1:0-19037 GCF_018130185.1 Bradyrhizobium sp. AUGA SZCCT0182
CGTAAACCAGCGTCCACCGCAACCCGTCCAACGTCCGTGACGACGGCCGACGCCCTTCTGAGTAGGACGGGATGGGCAGATATATGCTCCTGATTTGCCTTCTGGTAAACAGAAATATTTTTTATTTCGGGGCTTGACACGAATTCCGTAAATCAGAATTGATTTGCCCGTCGGGTTGATTTGTCGCACTCGTCGCATCCAGTTTGCTATTGCGCGCGGGGCGACGCATCTGGTCGAGCGATCGGTCTCACTTGCGTAATGGCGACGCCCGAGATGGCGAGTAGTGCCCCGATCGCCAATGTCGGGGTCACGCGGTCGCCAAGGAACAACACGCTCGAAAGCAGGGCGAAGACCGGAAGCAGCAGCGCGAATGGTGCCACGCGGGCCATGGTGCAACGGGCGATCAGCCAGAACCAAAGGCCAAACCCGACAATTCCTCCGATGAAAATAGTGTAGGCGAGCGCCATCCAGCCACGTTCGTCCGCCGTGACGAGGGTGGTCAGTTGCCCGTGTTCAAGGAACAGCGACATCAACATGACCTGCGGTACCGTGAAAAGTGACGACCACCCCGTCAACATCAAGGGATCGAACGGGCCGTGGCGCTTGGTCAGGACGTTGGCGACCGCGAACGCGAAGGCTGCCCCGACCACCAGCAGGATCGGTAACGCATTTGCGGACAGGCCCGGCCCGGCGGCCAGCACGACCACGCCGACGAAGGCAACCAACACTCCGGTGGATGTCATCAGCGATGGCCGCTCCGCAAGCAGCGGCCAGGCCAACAGGACGGTGAAGGGCGTCGTGAGTTGATAGGCGACGGCAGACATGCTGCCGGAACCGAGCCCCAGGCCCACATAAAACAACCCGAAATTCAGTCCACCAAGGAAGACCGAGATGACGGCGATTGAGCCGAGCTCTTGCCGTGTCGGCCTTGCAACGAAGGGGATGAGCAGCAGCGCTATGGCAAGGAAGCGCAGTCCAAGGAAGAAAAGTGGCGGAAACTGCAGCACGCCTACTTTGATGGCGACGAACTGATAGCCCCAGATGAGAGGCACCAGCACCGCGCAGGCGATCTGAATGGCAGACATGGCATCCTCATTTTTAGACCAATCGGTCCAGATATGGGCGCGTGTAATGCGGCGTGTGTCCATGGATTGAGCTACCTGATGAAGCGGTCGAGAAGGGCGTCGGCAGTGGCTTGCGACGCGGTGCGCGCTGGTCCCGTCTTGCCGACCACCCGAAGCCCCTCGACGAAGCAGACCAGTATCCGCGCGGCACTTGCAGGCTCAATACCGGCGGCCAGTTCGCCCGCTGCCTTTGCGCGCGCGAGTGCGCTGGCGAGCCTGGCCTCCATGGCTTTGAAAAAACCGCCGATGCGACCTTCGACATCCCCGTCGTGGCCGGCCAATTCCATGGCTGTGGCCACCAGCAGGCATCCGCGCCGACCGCTGGCGCCGCTCGTGCGCTCGACGTAACCAGCAAGGAAGGTCCGCAGGCCATCAACAGGCGCGTGGCGTGGACCGAGTTCGACGTCCATCCGCGCCAGAGCGTCGGCGATATAGCGATCGAGCGCACGCAGGAAGAGCGCGTGCTTATCCCCGAAGGCGGCATAAAGGCTGCCGCGCGAAAGCTTGGTCGCTCGAAGCAGGTCTGGAAGCGCCGTGCCGTGATAGCCGCGTGACCAGAACACACCCATGGCGCGCTCGACGGCGGCTTCCGTGTCGAAACCACGGGGCCGGCCACGCGGCAACTGCATTGCGGATTGGCGTGTCATAGCCGTATATATAGACTGATCGGTCTTGAATTGCAAATGGCAGCTATGAGCCAATCGCGTCGGCCTGCGTCGCAGCCAGCCTGCGCATTCCAGCGGCAATCGGAAATCACTTGCCGGCATTCTCGGCCGTGCCGTAGCTGCGGGCGATGATGCCGGCAGCAACCTGCAACGAAGAACCGGTCATCCAGCTGCCTCCGATCAAGGCCAGCGATCCGTCAGACACGGTCTCATCGAGGATGATGATGCCGACAGACGCAAACGTCGCAATCGCGGCAAGAAATATTCCGACCGCGCTCAGGATCTCAACCACAGTATCCGGGCTCCATCGTCGTTGGATCGAGGCTGATCTTCGGGCCGAACGGCGAGGCAGATCGATGCCGACATAGAAGCTGAAAGCCCCAAAGAGCATCATGAACAGGACGATCCCGACACTTAAGGGCAGTTCGTTTAGCCGGCGCAATAATGCTGCGGCGACGTACAAGCCGCAGGAGCCTCCAATCGCGGCGAGTCCTACTCGTTCAATGAGATGCGCCGATTTGATGAGAGCCGCAGGAGCGAACCCGGCCGTCTTGGTGCCGGATGACCTGTCGAAATTTGCATTGGCCATTTTCATGGGGCTGCCTTTCCTAAAAGTTGCCTGCCGGAACGACGCGATATGTTGGCCGCGCCTCGTGCAGCCATCGTCCGGCGTGAGGAAATCTCGATCGGCCGCATCAACGCGTTTGACGGCGTTATGCGCCTATATCCCCGAACACACCGTATGCCCTGCAGTTTTGTTGAATGGGTTTGGCCTGGGCTCGCGCAGGTTGCCGCCACATTGCCGGGCGCGTATTTGCGCCGCTTCCACGCTGGCGCCATTGAGCGCCCTCGGGTCCCCGGAAAAATCTGGTGTCGCTCATGACAGCAGCCGTTGGGACCGATCGAGCTTCTAGCACTGCCTAACGCGCGTCGGTGTGAACCCCTTCACATCGCCACGGCATGCTCCCTTCGTCATGTTCCGGGAGACAAGGTTCAAACAAACGTGTTCGGAGTAACGTAGTACCTGACTATTCGTTGGCCGACGGTTGATGCAGCGCAGGTTTCGGCGGGTCAGATATCGCCGACTCATCGATCGGCTCAATCTGGCGCAGAGTGCATATCAGTTCGAATTCTTTCAACGTTGCGAGTGGGTTCGGTCTTGCCGTCGAGCGGGGCGTCCAGCAATCCTGCCGTTTTGCATCCAGCCATTGCTCTCTTGAGTAGCGGACATTTCGACCGCGCGGCCTCCGGAAAAATCGAAAGCCGGGCACTGCAGATATGCGGCAAACAGGGCGTGCGACGACCGGGAAAAATATGCAATAATTTTTTCGTTACCGTGGTTCCAATATTAGGCAGGCCGCCAACCAGAGCGTGGGTGGTGCCAATGCAGCAGATTGCGGACTGGCTCGAGAAGCTGGGGCTTGGGCAATACGCGCTGCGTTTTGCCGAGAACGGCATTGATCTTGGTGTGCTTCCCGACCTGACGGATCAGGACTACGACAGATTGGGAGTCCTGATCGGTCATCGTCGCAAAATGTTGCGCGCGATTGCCGAACTCAATCAAGCCGAACTGGTCGCCGAGCCGGCGATCCGGCGCAATGCCGAACGACGCCATCTCACCGTCATGTTCTGCGACCTGGTCGGTTCGACGGCGCTTTCGGCGCGCCTCGATCCCGAGGACATGTGGGAGGTGATCCGCACCTATCGGGCCGCCTGCGCGAGGGTCATTGCCACTTACGACGGCATTATCGCCAGGTTCGTCGGCGATGGAATACTTGCTTATTTTGGCTATCCCGTTGCACACGAGGATGACGCGGAGCGCGCCGTGCGGGCGGGGCTCGACATCACCGCCGCAATAGGGCCGCTGGAGACGCGCGCGATACAGCGGGTAGAGGTGCGGATCGCGATCGCGACCGGACTTGTTGTGGTCGGCGACCTCATCAGCGGAGGCACGTCAGAGCAGCAGGCGATGGTCGGCGATACACCGAACGTCGCCGCCCGGCTGCAGGGCTTGGCGGAGCCGGGGGCCGTTGTCGTTGCGGATTCGACGCGCCAACTGCTTGGCGACCTGTTCACGTTTCGCAGCCTCGGCCGCCGCGAGGTCAAGGGCATCGACGAGCCCATCGCGGTCTGGGCGGTCGAAGGCGGAGCCGCATCGGAGAGTCGCTTCGAGGCGGTGCGAACCGTGCGCTCGATCGGCTTTGTCGGCCGCAAGGCAGAGATCGAATTCGCGCTCTCGCGCCAGCAGCTGGCGTGGCAGGGCCAGGGCCAGGTGGTCCTGATTTCCGGCGAGGCCGGGATCGGCAAGTCGCGCATTGTCGCGACGCTGTTGGAGAATCCTGCGTTGGGGGCGCACCGCCGGGTGCGCTATCAGTGCTCGCCCTACCATACCAACAGCGCGCTGCATCCCTTTGTCGCTCAACTCGAGCGCGCTGCCGGCATCAGGTCGCAGGACACGCAGGAGCAAAAGCTCGACAAGCTCGAGGCAATGCTCGCGCTCGGAACGCAGCAGGTGGCCAAGGCGACGCCGCTCATCGCCGCTCTGCTTTCGATCGCCACCGGCGAGCGCTATCCGCCGCTCGGCCTGAATCCAGTGCAGCAGCGGCGACAGACATTCGTCGCCTTGCTCGATCAGCTCGAGGGTTTGGCACGGCAGCAGCCTGTGCTGGTTGTCTGCGAGGACATGCACTGGGCCGACGCCACCACGCTTGAGCTGATCGATCTCACGGTCGACCGGATCAGGGCATTGCCGATACTCGTGCTGATGACCTTTCGGCCCGAGTTCGAGCCGCCCTGGGTGGGGCTTCCCAACGTCAGCCTGTCGCGGCTCGATCGGCTCGACCGGCGGGAAACGCGCGCGCTGGTCGAGCAGGTGACCGTCGGCCGGCAGCTGCCAGGCGAAATGATGACGCAGATCATCGAGAGGACGGATGGTATCCCGCTGTTCGTCGAGGAACTGACCAAGATGGTGCTGGAGTCCGGACTGCTGGTGGAAGATGCCGGGCGCTATCGGCTCGATAGTCCGCTCCCGCCGCTCGCCATTCCCGCGACGCTGCAGGACTCGCTGATGGCCCGGCTCGACCGGCTGGCGCCGGTCAAGGAGGTGGCGCAGATCGGCGCTGCCATTGGCCGCGACTTCTCGTATACGCTGCTGCGATGTGTGGCGGGGCGCGATGATCTGACATTGAGCGCCGCGCTGGCGCAGCTCGAGCAGGCCGAGCTGCTGATGCGGCGTGGCACGCCGCCGGAAGCACGCTACAGCTTCAAGCATGCGCTGGTTCAGGAAGCGGCTTACGAGAGCCTGCTCAAGAGCCGGCGGCTGCAGCTCCACAAGCATATTGGCGATGTCCTGCGCGACAGCTTTCCGGTGATCGCCGAAACCGAGCCGGAAGTCTTGGCTTATCACTTCACTGAAGCGGGGCTCGGCGAGGTGGCCCTCGGGTGGTGGCGCAAGGCCGGCCAGCAGGCGCTGAAACGCTCGGCGTATTCCGAGGCGGTCGCCCATCTCGGCAAGGCCGTCGCGATCGCCGATGGGGTGCCCGACGCGCCGGGCCGCATCATGAGCCGGCTCGATCTCCAGATTGCCTATAGCCGCGCGCTGCGCGGAAGCCTTGGGCACAGCGCGCCCGAAACGGTGGCGGCATGGACGCGCGCCCGGCAGTTCGCAGCTGACATCAATGATCCGGTCGAACTGGCGCCGATCCATTCGGGCCTGTTCAATGCCTGCCTCACTCACGGCGAGATCGCGCCGATGCGGGAGTTGGTGGATGCAATCGTCAGCGCCGCCGACCGGCGACCGGAATCGCCGGTGGCGGCAGTCCTCGCCCATTGCACCAGCGGGGTGACTTGCTGGTTCGGCGGCGATTACCTCAATGCGAAAGTGCATCTTGAGCGGGCCCTGGCGATCTACGGCGCCGAGCCGAATCCCGAGACCTTCAGGGCGTCGACGCTGGACCTGCCGTTCGTCATCATGAGGTTTCTCGCCCTGGTGCTCTGGCCGATCGGAAAGATTGATCGAGCGCGCCGGCTCGCCGCGGCAGCGGTGAGTGTCCCGGGCGAAAAGCGGGCGCTGTCGCAGGCCAATGCGCTGGTTCACAAGGCCGTCTTCGACGGACTATGCCGGGGCATGTTGCAGCAGACGGAGACCATCCTTGCCCTCGCTCTCGCCCGCGAACATACGATGCCGTTGTATGTGGCCGCCGGGACCTACCTGAACGGCCTTGCAAAGTGGCGCGCCGGCGAGCAGGTGGAGGGACTGAGCGAAATGCGCCGCGGCTGGACCTTGCTGCATGAAAATGATTGCTACCTTTGTGAGCCGTTCTGGGGGATGCATGTTGCCCTGGCGAACGCAGAAGCCGGGCAGCTCGAAACCGGGCTGGAAATTGTGCGCGCGTTGATCGGCTGGACGGAACAATCCGGCCAGCATTGGCTCGATGCCGAACTGCATCGTGCCCGGGGAGAGCTGCTGCTCCGTTGCGACCCGCCGAACGCTTCCATGGTCGAAGATGCCTTCAACAGGGCCCTTGAAATCGCCCGCCGCCAGCAGACCAAGACTTTCGAATTGCGCAGCGCGCTTGGCCTGGCGCGCTTCTACATCAGGAATGGTCGAGCGGCGCCCGTATCCGAACTGCTCGGGCCACTCCTTGTTGACTTCGACACCGCGCAGGATCTCCCCGAAATCGAAGAGGCGGAGAAGCTGCTCCGGCGCTAGCCGGTGCAACTACATTCTTTCGAGGGCCGGAAGGGCGAACCGCGCCGAGCGAAGCGTCTTCACTTCTCCGTCAGGCAGGCTTCGCGAGCGGCTCGCCACGAGCTACAATCCGCAACGCAACCTTGCCGCGTGGTGCAGCCTGATCCGGGATATGCGCTAGCTGCTGTTCGAGCCGAGAAGCTGCATGTCCCACGCATCCGCCGAGGCGCCAACCACGCCGGTTTCCTCGTTCGCCTCCGATCTCGATCGTCTTGCCGCCGAAGTGATGGCCGACTGGAAGGTGCCGGGGGTCGCGCTTGCCGTGGTGCAGGACGGCAAGGTGGCGCTGACGCGGGCCTATGGTCAGCGCGATGTCGAGGCAAATCTGCCTGTAACGCCGGCGACGCAGTTCGTGATCTGCTCGATCACCAAATCATTCACCGCGACCGCGATCGCGCTGTTGCACCATGAGGGGCGGCTCGACTGGACCAAGCCGGTGCGCGACTACATGCCCGAGTTTCGCCTGAGCGATCCGGTCGCGACCGAGCGGGTCACGGTGCGCGACCTGCTGAGCCATCAGTCGGGGCTGCCGCGCCATGACTGGGTGCATATGGCAGGCGACCGGGCGCCCGCCGAAATGCTCGGCCTGATGCGGCATCTCGAATTGAGCCGCGATATCCGCACCACCTGGCAATACAACAACCTCTGCTACAACGTTGCGGGTCTCTTGATCGAGCGCATCAGCGGACAGAGTTTCGAGGCGTTCATCCGGACCCGGCTGACCGACCGGCTCGGCATGACCGTCAGCTTCAACCTCGACGACCTTGAAGCCGCAGGTGAAGCGGCGCGGCCGTACATGATGCACGAGGATACACGGCTGCCGGCGATGCGCCTGCCGATCCGCACCATTGCGGCCGGTGCGATCAACACGTCGGTCACCGGTCTTGCGAACTGGATGCGGCTGCATCTGGACAAAGGTGAATTCGACGGCGAACGGCTGCTGCCGGCAGCGCTGATCGGTGAACTGCATGCGTCGCGTGCCTTCATCTCGGCGCCCAACCTCGCCGAGTTCGGTCAGGCGCTCTATGGCCTTGGCTTCCAGACCAACTACTATCGCGGCGACCGGATGGTGTTTCACGGCGGCGGCTGGGTCGGCTGGGGATCGCTGATGACGCTGATGCCGGACCTGGGCATCGGAATTGCCGTCCTGACCAACCGCAGCCCGAGCGAAGTGCCGTCAACGCTGACCTGGTACATCCTCGACCGGCTGCGTGGCCGCGCGCCGGTCGAATGGCGTGCACGCTTCCTCAAGCAGCGCGATGAATTCATCGCCCACATGCAGGTCGACAAGGACGCGCGGGAAAAGGCGCGTCACAAGGATACGCGCCCGGCGCACGACCTCGCGGCCTATGCCGGCGAGTACGCGCATCCGGCCTATGGCGTGATGTCGGTGAAAGCACAGAACGGTGCGCTGCACTGGGCGTGGCGCGGGATGTCCGCGCCCCTGACGCACCGTCATTACGAGACGTTCGAATTGCCCGAGGAGCCGCACCGCCTGCAGCCGGACCGGCTTGCCATCACCTTCCTGACCGACCGCGACGGCAACATCGTCAGCCTGTCGGCGCCGCTGGAGCCAATGGTGAAGGATATCGTCTTTGCACGGCTTGCGGCCGGCGACTGCACCGATCCTGCGTTCCGCGCCCGATGCGTCGGCCACTTCAAGGGCGGTTCGATCACGCATCGCGTCACGCTGGATAGCGAAGGCCGTCTGATGCTGAAGCCCGACTACCAGCCGGCCTATCGCCTCGCGCCCGAGCAGGGCAGAAGGTTTCGCATCGTCGAGCTGGAAGGTTTTGTCGTCGAGTTCCGCGGCGAGGCTGTTATCGACGAGGTGATCTTCCATCAGCCGAACGGCGTCTTCGTTGCACAGCGGGTGGAGGAGTAAGAAGTAACTTTCTACGTCATTGCCTGCGACAAACGCGAAGCGTTTGCGCATGAAGCAATCCATCCATCCGCTATGCCGCGAGATGGATTGCTTCGCTTCGCTCGCAATGACGGGGCGAGAGCGGCGTGCTCACTTCCCCGTCAGATAGACCTCGCCGAGCAGCGATGAATTCGACCACGGCACCTGTTTGGCCTTGGTTGCGGCGACGACTTCGGCGCGGACTCGCGTCAGCATCTGCTGCACTTCGAGCCCGGGCGTGCCGATGTGGCGCGACAGGGCTGCCGAGAAAGGGCTGTTGACGCCTTCGCCGTCGAGCGCCACCTGTCCGGGCGCGGTTGCATAGGCGATCAGCGTTCCCGCGCCCAGCGTCGAGCCGGCGCCAAGGCTGGCCGGCGCGGCGAGACCGGGTCCGGCCTGGATGCCGCGATTGGCGCCCGCGGAAGCCACTTGCGTCGTCGCCACGGGGGGAGTCATGGGGTTGTTGCGGCAGGCGTCCATGATCAGGATGTTGGTGCGCACCTGATCGTCAAGACCGGCCATGATCGTATCCATTTCCACCATCGTATCAGTCATGCGGCCGCCGGCTTGCAGCGCCACGTCGATCGGCACCAGGTAGTTGCGGCCCTCGACCTGCACGCCATGACCGGCGTAGTAGACCACCGCCACCTGCGCCCGTGCCGCATCGCGCAGGAAGTTGCGGATCGTCGACTGCATCGCCACGCGATCGAGATCGATGCCTTCGTTCACCACGAAGCCGATGTCACGCAGGCTCCTGGCGATCGAGCGGGCGTCGTTGACCGGGTTCGGCAGCGGCGTGACGTGCGTATAGGCGCCGTTGCCGATCACGAGCGCGACGCGCCGGGTGGTGCCCTGGAGCGGGGCGGGAAGCGGGGCAGGGGTGGCCGCGCCGGCCGGCGCCGGCGTCGTGTTGGTTGTCGTGTTTGATGTCGCATCTCTCGGCGCCGGCGCCGTTGGGTCCGTGAGCAGCGATAGCCGAACCTTCGCGGTGGCCTGATTGGATTTGCTGCCGGCATCCGACGCCTTGCCTTCGAGGGTTGCGGCGTAGTCCTGCTTCGCGCTGGTGAAATCGCCCTTTGCTTCATAGGCGAGGCCGCGCTGGCTGTAGGCCGAGATCAGCACGCTGCCGGGCGGCGTCATGATGTTGACCGGCGCCTTCGCCTTGGCGAGGCGGATCGCCTCGGTGCCGTCGGCAATGGCACGTTCGAAGTCGCCCTTGGCGCGCCAAAGCACGGCGCGGTGGATCAGCGGCTGCGGCAGCGCCGCGTCGAGCCGGATCGCTTCGTTGATGTCGGCCATCGCGCCGTCGAGATCGCCGAGCGCCTGTTTCGAGATGCCGCGGTTCTGGTAGGAGAACGGAGATTTCCGTCCGGCGTTGATCGATGCGTCATAGTCGGCGATCGCCTTGGCGTACTCGCCCTTGCCGCGCCACGCGTTGCCGCGGTTGTGAAACAGGATGCCGCTCGGCGGCCCCAGCCGCAGCGCGTCGTTGAAGTCCGATATCGCGATGTCGTATTCGCCTTTGTCGTAATAGGCCGAGCCGCGCAGATTGTAGATCGCGATGTCAGGCTTGAGCCTGAGCGCCTCGCTGGCGTCGGCGATGACCTTGACGTAGTCGCCCTTCTTGTTCCAGCCGACCGCGCGCCAGAAATAGATGCCCGCGAGCTTCTCGCCGGAAAACACCTTCAGCGCGATGATCTTGTTGCAGGCATCGATCATCTGATCGGCCGGCGTGGTGTCGGTGGTGCAGAGCGGCCCGAGTTGTTTGCGGGACTGGGCGAGGGAGGGCGCCGACCACAGGGCGGCGGCGAGCAAGCTCAGCATCAGGATCGCGCGGCGCATCAATTGGTCCTTACCATCAAGGGGTTGCGTCCTTGTCTTGGTGGCGAAATCCGGGATGGCGGTTCATGCCGGCCGGGCCGGGAAACAGGCCTTTCCCCAGTGGGCAGATGGTGGTAGGACGTCCCGGTCACCCGCCGTTGCCCACCGTTCCGTCCCAAAACCGCCACCCGATGAAAAACGACAAGATTCTCAGCCAGATATCGGATTTCTGCCGCCAGGCCGATATGGCGGAGACGACGTTTGGCCGCCGGGCCGTCAATGACGGCAAGCTGGTGCATCGCCTGCGCGAGGGCAAGCGCATTACCATCGACACGCTGGACCGGATCCAGGCCTATATCGCCGCCTCGACGCCGGGCGGGCTGCCGCCGCCGCGCGGGATCGAAGTGCCGCCCGAGAAGCGTGACCCCAGGGGCAATTTCCGCTTCTTCGAGAACCGGCAGAAATACCTGCTGTTCGTCCATACCTGCAGCGAAAAGCGGATAATCGCCGACCGGGTGGCGCTCGAGCTGTCGAGCCTGCATCCGCGGCCGCCGGCGCTACGCGTGTTCGATGCCGGCGTCGGCGACGGCACGGTGCTGGCGCGGGTGATGCGCTCGATGCACGGCCGCTTCCCCCATATGCCGTTCTATATCGCCGGCAAGGAGCTCAGCCTGGAGGACGTCCGCCTGACGCTCGACAAGGTTCCGGACCGGCTGTTCGAACATCCCGCGACCGTTTTTGTGCTCACCAACATGTACTACGCCGAGGCGCCCTGGCTGACGCCGGCTTCGCCCGCGGCGGCCGCAGGCATGATCTGGCATGAGGTGGCCTTGCAGGGGGCCTCGTCGGGCGAGTTCGAGACCCAGATCGCCGCACTGGGCCCATTTCTTGAGCAGAACTGGCGGGCCAATGTCAGCCCCACATCGGGCATGCCGATCTATGAACGGCCGGTGGCGCTGGTGGTTTACCGGGAGGACCACCGGTTCCTGCTTGATTCGATCATCCCCCGGGCGGGCCGAACCGAGGCCAATTTCGATCTCGTCATCGCATCCCAGCCATACCGGGCCAAATCCTCTGTGAATTTCCGCGCCAAGCGGATCATCGCGCCGCTGGCGCGGGCGCTGCGGGCCGGCGGCCGGTTGATTGGAATTCACTCCCATGGGCAGGATCCGGGGCTGGAAATCATCCAGGCGGTGTGGCCCGGAGAAAATCCTTTCGCGGTGAGCCGTCATGAGCTATTGCGCACGGTGAAATATGAGCTGGGGTCAGCCGGGCGCGACCTCAATTTTAATGCTTACGCCGATAACCGTTCCATCTTCCGTTATGATATGGAAGCGCTGCCCAACGAGGTCACCGGCTCGATCGGAACCTCGACGGCCTTTGCAGCGTGGAATGCGGCGGTGTATGTCGCCCAGATCGAAGACGAACGGTTGACGGAAATGACCGAAAACGGCCGAACCCTCGATGCCACCAGAGAGGTTCTGCGCAAGCATAATGGGCTTTGGTTTTACGACGAATCCTACGTCATTTCGCGCCGTCGCGACTGACATTCCGGGATAAATGACAAAGAGAGCCCGCCGACAGCAGGCGGAAACAAGGGGTTGTTGATGCGCGCGTCTTATCTTTTCACCAGCGAGTCGGTTTCCGAAGGCCATCCGGACAAGGTTTCGGATCAAATCTCCGACGCCATTCTCGATGCCTTCCTCGAGAAGGACGTCAAGCTAGGTATTGCCGACGACAGTGCGGTAAATACCCGTCTCGGCTGCGAGACACTCTGCACGACCAACAAGATCGTGATTGCGGGCGAGGGCCGTGGCCAGTTGTTCCGCGACATTCACGGCGTCTCGGTGGTAGATCGCGAACTGATCTCCGAGATCGCCCGCGGCGTAGTCAAGGACATCGGCTACGACCAGAACGGCTTCTCCTATCACGGCGCCGATATCGAAGTGCTGCTGCATGGCCAGTCGCCCGATATTGCGATGGGCGTCGATGCCAAGAAAAAGAAGAGCGGCGAAGAAGAAGGCGCCGGCGACCAGGGCATGATGTTCGGCTATGCCTGCAACGAGAGCGAAATCTACGAAAAGGGCAGCTTCATGCCCGCGCCGATTTTCTTCGCGCACCGCATCCTGAAAGTGCTGTCCGACAAGCGCCGCAGCGGTCAGCTGTTCGACCTGCAGCCCGACGCCAAGAGCCAGGTCACGGTGAAATATGTCGAAGGCAAAGCGGTCGGCTGCACCAAGGTCGTGGTGTCGACCCAGCACAACGAGAAGAGCCGCAACGGCAAGAAGTATTCGCCCGGCCTGATCAAGGACATGATCGCGCATGAAGTCGAGTCGGCACTGCCGAAGGGCTGGATGCCGCAAAAGTCCTCCGACTTCCTGGTCAATCCGACCGGCAATTTCGTGGTCGGCGGCCCCGACGGCGATTGCGGCCTGACTGGCCGCAAGATCATCGTCGACACCTATGGCGGCTACGCGCCGCATGGCGGCGGCGCCTTCTCCGGCAAGGATCCGACCAAGGTCGATCGTTCCGCTGCCTATGCCGCGCGCTACCTCGCCAAGAACGTTGTCGCGGCTGGCTTTGCCGATCGCTGCACCATCCAGGTCGCCTATGCGATCGGCGTCGCCGATCCGATGTCGCTGCTGGTGGAAACCCACGGCACCGGCAAGGTCGATGAAAAGAAGCTCGAAAAGGTGCTGCCGCAACTGTTCCGGCTGACCCCGACCAACATCCGCCGTACGCTGAAACTGAACCGGCCGATCTATCGCCGCACCGCGTCCTATGGCCATTTCGGCCGCGCGCCGGAAAAGGATGGCGGCTTCTCCTGGGAAAAAACCGATCTGGTGTCCGCGCTGAAGGGTGCGTTCTGATTTTCTCCGTAATCGTCCTGCTTATTCCGGAAAGCCTTTCGCGCTTTTCGGAATAAGCTTTTTCAAGGGATCAACACATGACCGCCGCCGCCAAGAAGCCTGCCTTTACCGACTACATCGTCAAGGACATCTCGCTCGCCGAATTCGGCCGCAAGGAACTCTCGCTGGCCGAGACCGAAATGCCCGGCCTGATGGCGACGCGCGAGGAATACGGCCCGAAGCAGCCACTGAAGGGCGCGCGCATCGCGGGCTCCCTGCACATGACGATCCAGACCGGCGTGCTGATCGAGACGCTGGCCGCACTCGGCGCCGACATCCGCTGGGTCTCCTGCAACATCTATTCGACGCAAGATCACGCGGCGGCGGCGATCGCAGCCGCCGGCATTCCGGTGTTTGCCGTCAAGGGCGAGAGCCTCACCGAATACTGGGATTACACCGCCAAGCTGTTCGACTGGCACGGTGGCGGTCACCCGAACATGATCCTTGACGACGGCGGCGACGCCACCATGTACGTCCATCTTGGTCTGCGCGCCGAGAACGGCGACACCAAGTTCCTGGACAAGCCGGGTTCGGAAGAAGAGGAAGTCTTCTTCGCGCTGCTGAAGAAGCAGCTCAAGGAAAAGCCGAAGGGCTATTTCGCCGAGATTGCCAAGAGCATCAAGGGCGTTTCCGAAGAGACCACCACGGGCGTGCATCGCCTCTATGACATGCAGAAGGCCGGTACGCTGTTGTGGCCGGCGATCAACGTCAACGACAGCGTGACCAAATCGAAGTTCGACAACCTCTATGGCTGCCGTGAATCGCTGGTCGACGGCATCCGCCGCGGCACCGACGTCATGATGTCGGGCAAGATTGCGATGGTCGCGGGCTTCGGCGACGTCGGTAAGGGATCGGCCGCGTCATTGCGCCAGGCCGGCTGCCGCGTGATGGTGTCGGAAGTCGATCCGATCTGCGCGCTGCAGGCGGCGATGGAAGGCTACGAGGTCGTGACCATGGAAGACGCGGCACCCCGCGCCGACATCTTCGTCACCGCCACCGGCAACAAGGACATCATCACCATCGAGCACATGCGCGCGATGAAGGATCGCGCCATCGTCTGCAACATCGGCCACTTCGACAACGAGATCCAGATCGCGGGTCTGAAGAACCTGAAGTGGGACAACATCAAGCCGCAGGTCGACGAGATCACCTTCCCCGACAACCACCGTATCATCCTGCTGTCGGAAGGCCGCCTGGTGAACCTCGGCAACGCCATGGGCCATCCGAGCTTCGTGATGTCGGCTTCGTTCACCAACCAGACGCTGGCGCAGATCGAACTGTTCGCCAACAACAAGGACGGCAAGTACAAGAAGGAAGTCTACGTGCTGCCGAAGTCGCTGGACGAGAAGGTGGCGCGGCTGCATCTCGCCAAGATCGGCGTCAAGCTGACCGAACTGCGCCCCGACCAGGCCGAGTATATCGGCGTCAAGCCGGAAGGCCCGTTCAAGGCGGATCACTATAGGTATTGAGCCAACCGCATGCGCGACAAAAAAGCCCCGGAGCGATCCGGGGCTTTTTTCATGGCACAACCCTGATACGATCTGAGGTGGAAGAACGACAAGCCCGCCACTATTGAAGCGGGCGGCACACTTTCCAGACTTCACTTTCAGACGCGAAAACATTGCGGAGGGAAAGTCATGTCGAACGAAGCAGCAAATGTCGCAATCCTCAAAGAAGTCTATCACCAATGGCACGAAACGCGCGGTGGTAGCGTCGAGCAGTTCCTGAGCATCGCCGATCCAAAGATCAGCTGGGGGTCGGTGCCGCGGGGCGCGGCACCGCTTCAATTCGCGACGCATTACGATGGCCGCGAGGGGTTGCGGACTTACTTCGACGGGCTCCTGGCCGACTGGGCGATGATACACTACACAATCGACGAATACGTCGCACAGGGTGAGGCTGTTTGCGCCCGTGGCTCGACGGCGTGGACCAACAAGAAGACCGGCAAGGCCGTGGAGACACCGAAGGTGGATTTTTGGCGCTTCAAGGATGGCAAAGCGGTCGAGTTCTATGAGTATTTCGACTCTGCCGCCGTCGTCGTCGCGGCCACCTGAAGCCGGTTGCAATTGGGCGCGGCCCTGCCCATACCTGTGGGCAGGGAGAGCGTGATGACGGATACATCAGAGCATTTCGACGTCCTCATCGTCGGCGCCGGTCTGTCCGGCATCGGCGCGGGATATCACCTGCAGCAGAAATGCCCCGGCAAGAGCTACGCCATTCTCGAGGGCCGCGACTGCATCGGCGGCACCTGGGATCTGTTTCGCTATCCCGGCGTCCGCTCCGACAGCGACATGTTCACGCTCGGCTATTCGTTCAAGCCGTGGACCGAGCCGAAGGCGATCGCCGACGGGCCGAACATTCTCAACTATGTGCGGCAGACCGCGTTCGAGAACGGTATCGACAGGAATATCCGCTTCAACCACAGCGTCAAACGCGCGTCGTGGTCGTCGCAGGATGCGCGCTGGACCGTGGAGGCCGAACGCAAGGTGGGCGAGGGTGGACCCGAGACCGTGCGCTTCACCTGCAATTTCCTGTTCATGTGCTCGGGCTATTACAAATACGAGGAAGGGTACACGCCGGAGTTTGCCGGCACAGCGGATTTTGCCGGCCGCATCGTGCATCCGCAGAAATGGCCCGAAGACATCGACTATGCCGGCAAGCGCGTCGTGGTGATCGGCTCCGGCGCGACAGCGGTAACGCTGGTGCCGGAGATGGCCAGGACCGCGTCGCACGTCACCATGCTGCAGCGCTCGCCGACTTATGTGGTGGCGCGGCCCGCGGAAGACGCGCTCGCCAACAAGCTGCGGCGCAACCTGTCCGCAAAACTCGCCTATCACATGATCCGCTGGCGCAACGTGCTGTTCGGCATGTATTTCTTCCAGCTCTGCCGGCGCAAGCCCGACCGCGCCAAAGCGCTGATCCTCGGCGGCGTCAAAATGGCGCTCGGTCCCGACTACGACATCGGCACGCATTTCACGCCGCGCTACAATCCCTGGGAGCAGCGGCTGTGCCTGGTGCCGGACGGCGACCTGTTCAAGGCAATCAGGGACAAGCGCGCCTCCGTCGTCACCAATCACATCGACACCCTCACCAAAAGCGGCATCAAGCTGAAGGACGGCAGCGAACTCGAAGCCGATATCATCGTCACCGCGACCGGGCTTAACCTGCAGGTGCTCGGCGGTCTCGAAGTCAGCGTCGACGGCAGGAAAGTCGATTTCGCGCGGACGCTGAACTACAAGGGCATGATGTATTCGGACGTGCCGAACATGGCCTCGGCGTTCGGCTACACCAACGCGTCGTGGACGCTGAAATGCGATCTCACCTGCGAATATGTCTGCCGCCTGATCAACTACATGGACCGGCACGGCTACAAGCAATGCGTGCCGCACAACCTCGATCCGTCGGTATCGGAACTGCCGTCGCTGGATTTCTCCTCCGGCTACGTGCAGCGCGCGATCGCGCAGATGCCCAAGCAGGGCTCGAAGCGGCCGTGGCGGCTCTACCAGAACTACGCCCTCGACATCGTCACGCTGCGCTACGGCAAGATCGACGACGGGGTGATGCAGTATTCGTGACGGCCTCGCCGCGGGCTGTCCGTGGCGCCAGCCGGAAAGCCTTCTGCGTAATTTCGCGTATACGCGGGCCCGCGCGAATCGTTCAGCCTGCCCAACGGTTAACACCGGATTAACCGGTGCCGCCTACGCTGTCTGGCTTGAGGCTAACTGACAGCACGAGGAAGCCCATGGATGCCCAGCGAATTGCCGTCGATGCCGTGGTTGCATTGACCGATTGCGACCGCGACGCGGTCGTTGCCTTTATCCGCAGGCTCTATCTGGCCGGCGTCACGGACCCCAAGCGCCTGACCTTCAAGGGCCTGCAGGCGATGGGGCGGAGCTGATCGCCATCCCTGCCGGACGAAGCCACCGCCCTCGGCAACGGAACCTTGGCGTCACGACAAGTTGTCCGCAAAAATACGGGGTACCTCTTCCGATCCCGGATGTCGGACGTTCCCGCTAGGGAACTGACCCTGTGTTAATGTAGTATTGCCGCTCTCCAACAATTTTTCGCCAAAGGTTAAGGCAAGCGTATCGACTTGTGGTTTACGAATCGAAGCAGTCCCGAATCAGGTTTTGCGAAGTGCCTGGAGAGCTGCGTTGGCCACTGCGACAAATACGTCCCGAACGAACAATGCCGAGATCGATGGTCTGCTCAGCGGCACCAGATGGACCGGCACGATCACCTACAGCTTTCCGGATTCGCCCAGCGACTACCCGGCCAACTATTACGGCTACGGTGAGCCGACGGCGTCAGGGTTCGGCATCGCCCCCTCGGCGATGCAGCAAGCCATTGTCTACGCGTTTGCACTGATCTCGAGCTATACCAACATCACGGTCCAGTATGCCGGAAACGGCAGCGCCGACATCATGGTGGCGCAATCCCCGGAAGCCAATCCGACCTCCTACGCCTATTATCCGGCCAACGTGCCGGCCGGCGGCGACATCTGGTTCGGCACCGCTTACCCCTATGCGCAGGCCAAGCTGGGCAACTATTATTTCGCGACGGCACTGCACGAGCTGGGACACTCGCTCGGCCTCAAGCACAGCCAGGAGACCGGCGGCGTCGCCAATGTCGCGGTGCCGACCGCGCATGACTCTTCCGAGTTCACGGTCATGAGCTACCGCAGCTACGTCGGCGCGCCGCTGACGGGCTACACCGCCGAATCCTACGGCTACGCGCAAACCTACATGGCGAACGATATTCTCGCCCTGCAGACGATGTATGGCGCCAACTATTCGACCAATAGCGGAAACACCGTCTACTCCTGGAACGCGACGACCGGACAGCAGTACATCAATGGGGTCGCGCAGCTGGCGCCCGGCAATGGCGTCGGCGGCTCGGCCAATCGCGTGTTCGAGACGGTGTGGGACGGCAACGGCATCGATACCTACGACCTGTCAAACTACGGGACCGGGGTGACGATCAATCTCAATCCCGGCGCGTCCTCGATCACCTCATCGACGCAAATTGCCTATCTCGGAAACGGGCACTACGCGCAGGGCAATATCTTCAACGCCTATTTGTACAACAATGATGCGCGGTCCTATATCGACAACGCCATCGGCGGCTCGGGTAACGATTCTCTCACCGGCAATGTGATCGCGAATACCCTGACGGGTGGCGGTGGAAACGATACGCTGATTGGCGGCGGTGGAAACGACGCGCTGATCGGCGGGGCCGGGACTGACACGGCGATATTTTCAGGCAACTCAAGCGATTATCTGATCAGCTACAACGCTACGACGCAGGTTTATACATTGGCGGATCAGCGCAGTGGCACGCCGGATGGCACGGAGACCGCGAGTGGGATCGAATATTTCGGTTTTGCAGACGGCACGTTTGCAAGCTCGAATTTTCCTAATCAGGCGCCGGTGGCGACGATCAACGATCACAGTGTGTCCGTGAATGCGTGGGCGCAGGTATCGAGCTGGGTCAATTATTCCGATGCCGATGGCAATGCCGCAACCCGGTATCAGTTCTGGGATGGCGGCAGCGGTGCCAACAGCGCCTATATCTGGACGCCCAACAATTATCATAACAATGCAGAAACCGAAATTACCGTCGCTGCCTCCGATCTTGCAAACGTCTGGATAAGGGGCGGGACGGCCGGTGGCTCGGAAACCATGTTCGTCCGGGCCTTCGATGGCATCCGTTGGAGCGCCTGGGACAGCTTCGTATTCACCACAATCCCGAACACGGCGCCGGTGGCGACGATCAACGATCACAGTGCGAACGCGAATACGTGGGCGCAGGTATCGAGCTGGGTCAATTATTCCGATGCCGATGGCAATGCCGCAACCCAGTATC